>NZ_JCBCUW010000109.1:0-2378 GCF_059862525.1 Pseudomonas sp. MF08875 | reverse complement strand
TCTGGCACGGCCGCGCCAACGTGCGCAGTGCCCGCGCCGGAACACGCTTTGAGCTGTTGCACGCGCCTTGGGTCCACACGGCGCACCTGCGCGGGCAGGAGCACTTCCTCTTCACCCAGGTGCACAGTTACGGCATCAACAACCTGGAAAGCGGCGCAGCGCTGTTGGATGCCGACCTAACAACGCGCCTGCAACTCGACCACCTCGACCCCCAGGTGCTGGCCGAAGCCCAGCGCAGCGGCTTTGCCCAGCAGTTCAACGCCGTGGGGCACAACCAACCGTGGCGCCCGACCCTGGCCGATGGCACCGGCCAGCGCCTCAACCCGGTGGCCACCGCCCACGGCCCACAAACGGCCATCGTCGTCGGCGCCGACGGGCAAACCACGGCGGGCAGCGGCAGCCCCTTGCATTGCGATGCCATGGGCCGGGTGCGGGTGCGCTTCCATTGGCAGGCCGAAGACGACCGTGGCGCCTGCTGGGTGCGGGTCGGCCAAGCCTTGGCGGGCCAGGGGTTCGGCGCGCAGTTCTTGCCCCGTATCGGCCAGGAAGTGCTGGTGCACTTCATCAACGGCGACATCGACCGGCCGATCATTTTCAAGGCCCTGTACAACGGCCGCGGCGAAGGCGGCGTGGCCCCCACACCGGGCGGCGCCCCCGGGCAAAGCAACCTGGCGGTGTATGCCAAAGCCAACGACCAACGCCCCAGCGCCGAAGCCAACCTCGCCGGGGGCAACAGCCCGGCGTGGCACGGCGGTGGCGGCGGCGGTGAAACACAGCACCGCAACGCCGCGGCGCTGTCGGGCTTCAAGACCCAAGGCTTCGATGGCCAAGGCCATAACCAACTGGTCTTCGACGACAGCGACCAACAAGGCCGCATCCAGATGGCCACCACCCAAGCCCACAGCCAACTCAACCTCGGCCACCTGATCCACCAGGCCGGCAACTACCGGGGCAGTTTTCGCGGGCAGGGGTTTGAACTGCGCACCGACGCCTACGGGGCGGTGCGCGCCGCCAAAGGCTTGCTGCTCAGCACCTACGCCATCGAGCCGCACACCCCGGCAGGCGATGCCAGCGCCGCGCAAGCGCTGCTGCAACAACAACGCGACCTCGCCGAGCGCTTCGACCTGGCCGCGCAGATCCACCACACCGTGCCCCTGGCCAGCCACCGCGGCGTACACCAGGCCCAACTCAGCGCGCTGATCGCCGACCAAGCACCGCTCCAGGCCCTGCACACGAGCCTCAGCGCCACCGTCACCGGCGAGCAACTCGCCCAGGCCAGCGCCGACGCCCTCACGCGCGACAGCCACCACCCCATCCCCCACAGCGCCGACCCCTTGCTCACCCTCAGCGCCCGCGACAGCATCGCCAAAATCGCCGGCCAATCACTGCAATGGACCGCCGCGCAAACCCTCACCCTGGGCAGCGGCGCCGACACCCACCTGGCCACCGGCCAAACCCTGCGCCTGCACAGCGGCCAAGCCATCGGCGCCCTGGCCGGCGCGCAACAGGCCGACGGCATCGGCCTGGCCCTGATCGCCAGCGCCGGGGCGGTGGACATCCAGGCGCAACAGAGCGACATCCACCTCAGCGCCCAAAACGACCTGAAGATCATCTCGATCGAGGCCGAGGCACAAATGGCCGCCGGCACCACCCTGCACCTGGCCGTGGAGGGCGGCGCCAGCCTGACCCTGGAAGGCGGCAACATCACCTTCGCCTGCCCGGGCAGCATCAAGGTGCATGCCGGCAAACGCCGATTCAACGGCCCGATACAGCAGTACTTCCCCCTGCCCCCATTCCCGCGCAACCCCCTGCCCGAGGTCGCGGCCACATTTGATTTGCGGCTGATGGACACCGCAGGGACAAAGGGGGCAGACATGCCCAACACGCCTTGGCGCATCGTCCAGGCCGACAGCTTGGCAGGCGCACTGATTGCCCGTGACACGCTGCTGCAAGGCCAAAGTAACGATCAGGGCAAGGTCGAGTTGACCGACGAACAAAACGAAACGCTCAAAACCCACTACGACCAAGCCCCCCATCAATGCTGGTTGGTTTACGCCGATCAGGCGCGGGAGGTCGCTTTGGATGTCGACAAGGGCAACTGGGGTGATTTGCAAAACCTGTTCAACGCCATGGACGCCATGGGCTACAGCGACCGCCCGTTTGAGGTCGGCGCTGAACACGCAGATGAGCGCCACGCCAGCCTGGCACGCAAGGACGCCCGCACCGGTAGCCCTCAGACGCTGATAGACACACTCAAGGACAAGTGAAATGAGCCTTCCTGAAAACTGCCTGGTACGGCGCACGGTGCTTCAAATCGTCGATTGCGAGGGCAAGCCCTACCGGGCGTTCGCAACAGAACCCCTTTGGACGCTCACACG
>NZ_JCBCUW010000108.1:0-2581 GCF_059862525.1 Pseudomonas sp. MF08875 | reverse complement strand
TGTTGCCGCTGACCGAAAACTGACCCAGTAAAGGCTGTTCTGCCGACTGAAAACTGACCCAGGTGTTCAACTGCTTCTGCTCACTTTTCGAGCAGGAGAACACAGGGTGATCAGCATGGAAATGTTGGGAAAAATCCGGCGGATGTACTTCCGCGACAAGCTCTCGCTGCATCAGATAGCCAAGCGTACCGGACTGTCGAGAAACACCATTCGAAAATGGGTCAGAGCACCCGAAGCCACCCAGCCGGCGTACCAACGGTGCGCAACCTTCAACAAACTCAGTCCATTTCACGAGACGCTGGATCAGGCGCTCAAGGCCGATTCGTTTCGGGCAAAGCACAACCGCAGGAGTGCCAAAGCACTCTTCGAACAGATCAAGGCCGAGGGCTACGACGGCGGCTACAGCCAGCTCACCGCCTTCATACGCGCGTGGCGCGGCGAGCAAGGCAAGTCTTTACGAGCCTTTGTGCCGCTGACCTTTGCACTCGGGGAGGCCTTTCAATTCGACTGGAGCGAAGAAGGTCTGCTGATCGGCGGCCTGTTCCGACGCATCCAGGTCTCCCATATGAAGCTGTGCGCCAGTCGCGCATTTTGGTTGGTTGCGTATCCCAGCCAAGGCCACGAGATGTTGTTCGATGCCCATACCCGCTCGTTTGGCGCGTTAGGTGGGGTGCCGCGTCGCGGCATCTACGACAATATGAAAACGGCTGTCGACAAGGTCAACAAAGGCAAAGGCCGCACAGTCAATGCCCGGTTTGCCGTCATGTGTGCTCACTACCTATTCGATCCGGACTTCTGCAACGTGGCCTCCGGCTGGGAAAAAGGCATCGTTGAAAAGAACGTTCAAGACAGCCGACGGCGCATCTGGCTCGATGCTCAAAACTGCATGTTCCATACCTTCGAGGAATTGAATGCTTGGCTCGGCCAACGCTGCCGTGCGCTCTGGGACGAACTGGTGCACCCGCAATACAACGGGCTGACAGTGGCGGACGTCCTGGAGCTGGAACGCGCCGAATTGATGCCGATGCCGACTGCCTTTGATGGCTACGTCGAGCGCACCGTACGGGTCTCCAGCACCTGCCTGATCAGCGTGGCGCGAAATCGCTACTCGGTGCCGTGTGAGCGGGTCGGTCAGTGGGTCAGCAGCCGTTTGTATCCCACACGGGTGGTGGTCATCGCCGATGAAACGATGATTGCCAGTCACGAGCGCCTGTTTGATCGAGATCAGGTCAGTTTTGACTGGCAGCATTACATCCCGCTCATCGAACGCAAGCCCGGTGCGCTGCGCAATGGCGCTCCGTTTGCCGATCTGCCGAAGCCGTTGCAACTGCTAAAACGCGGTCTGAGGCGGCACACCAATGGTGATCGAGTCATGACTCAGGTACTGGCGGCGGTTCCCATCGCCGGGCTCGACGCCGTATTGGTGGCTGTGGAGTTGGTACTGGAATCAGGCAGCTTGAGTGCTGACCACATCCTGAATGTCCTGGCTCGACTGACATCGACAGCAGCCCCTCCGTCCGCCGAAACCAGCCTTCAACTCAAGATAGCGCCTGTCGCCAATACCGCACGCTACGACCGGCTCCGTACCACCGATGAGGAGACTCGCAATGCGTGATCTTATGGCGGAACTCAAAGAACTGCGTCTGCATGGCATGGCCAGCGCCTGGGAAGAACTAGCCTCGCAAGGAGAAGCTTCGACGGCATCCTCGAAATGGCTGCTCGAACATCTGCTTCAACAAGAACATGCAGATCGAGCGGTGCGCTCAGTGAATCATCAGATGAACATGGCCAAACTTCCCATGCATCGTGATTTGGCCGGCTTCGACTTCAGCGCTTCCAGCGCAGATGCCCGCCTGATCAGGGATCTGTCCAACCTGGAGTTCACCGATACCGCGCAGAATGTGGTGTTCATCGGCGGGCCTGGAACAGGCAAAACACACCTCGCCACCGCCTTGGCCGTTTCCGGGATCACGACGCATCACAAACGCGTACGCTTCTACTCCACGGTGGATCTGGTCAATCTGCTGGAGCGCGAAAAGTACGACGGCAAGACGGGCCGCATCGCTCAAGGGCTGCTACGAACAGACCTGGTGATACTCGATGAACTGGGGTATTTGCCCTTCAGCCAGAGCGGTGGTGCCCTGTTATTTCATTTGCTGTCCAAGCTGTACGAGCACACCAGCGTGGTGATCACCACCAACCTCAGCTTCTCGGAATGGTCGAGCGTGTTTGGTGACGCCAAGATGACAACGGCGTTGCTGGATCGGCTGACACACCACTGCCACATCGTCGAAACGGGCAACGAGTCCTACCGCCTGCAACACAGCAGCTTGGTCGCCCAGACCAAGATCAAATCACGTGAACGAAAGCGCAAAGACAATGATGGTGCCGAGGACGATGAGCTGTTTTGATCCGCACCGAAAATACCCTGCCGCATGCCCACATGCGGTGGGGCTTTAATGCCTCTTCCACCGGGACACGACTGCTAAGCTTATCCACAATTGCTGATGCCAAAATCAGCAATCCGCCCTGGGTCAATTTTCAATCGGCAGGGTGGGTCAGTTTTCAATCAGCGCCAACA
>NZ_JCBCUW010000107.1:0-2591 GCF_059862525.1 Pseudomonas sp. MF08875 | reverse complement strand
AAATCCTTTTTTCAGGACGGCTGCTTCTTGTTCCTTGAGTGAGGCTAAGTGGCCCCCAAACCGGATAAGGGCAGGCTTTTGGGCGAATCAGCATAGGAATGAATGCTAAAAGCCCATTGGATTGACGATTTCGTCGGAGCGAGACGAAAAAAGTCCGATGCCAGTGCAGGCATCGGATTTTGATTTTTTGCGGCCATAGGTCAAGCGGGAGGGTTTGACTGACTGGCATTAGCCCCTTGGCCGGTTTTTTATGGCCTCAACTATCTGCCTTGGCCTCGGCCTTGTTCAGCTCTTGAAGGCGTTTGTCGATCAACTGGCATTTGTCCGGCAAATCCTTGCTGGCGGTGGTCAGGTCCATTTGCTGCAACTCGTCGTTGATCTCCTTGGCTTTGGCCGGGTTCTGCTCGGTGATCTGGGTGACCTTCTCGGCCACTTCCTTGCGTTTGGCTTCGGCCTCTTCGGGGGTGCAGGCCCAGGCGGGCAGGGCGGTGAACAGGGCGGCGGCGACCGTCAATTTCAACAGGGTATTCATGATGCAGACCTCCAGGTTTGCGGGTGCACTACGCCCGGTTGAGGCTGGCGCTTGGGCAAAAGTTCAGTGAAATTGCGCTCATCAACCCGGCTGAACGGCTGCGGAACAGGCAGGTCACACCCTTTGAAAGGCATCTTTTTCTTATGCCTACCGGAGGATTCAGGATGACTACTTACAACTGGGAACTGATCGAACGCCTGCTCCACGAAGTTCAGAACGGCGCCGACCACAGCTTCACCCCACGGCCCTATGCCGAAGAGCACGCAGCGGCCAAAGCGGCGGAAGGTGAGCAGGTGGAGAACCTCGACCACCTGAAAACCACCGCCACCGAGTACGAAAAGCTCCTGCTCGACCGTGGTTTCATCGCACCGCGCCCCGAGGAAGAGGGCGGAAATGGCGAAAATTTTGTGCTGACACCTCGCGGTTCCAGCTTGCTGGCGATGATCGACAGCAGCATTCCCGGCAACGACCACCCCCGCGAACTGTTGGACCAACAGGCCGACGCCCTCGACACCGCGACCTTCGACAGCCTGGCGTCCAGGGCGCAGAACGCCTGATTAACCGGGGCGCACGGTTTGCAGGCATTGCAGTGAAGTGAGGTCCTGGCGCACGCCGTCGAGTTTTTTCAGCAGGCGTGAACGCTGGGCCTCAGTGCTTTGGGCCATGAGGTCAACGATCAGGCTGCGGGCCGCTTGCTCGGTCCGCTCGAAGGCCTGGCGATAGGCGGGGCTCCACAACTGCTCGCGTTCCACCAGCAATTGCTCGATGCGTTGTGGGAAGTCGGCGGCATGACGCTGGGCCACTGCGGTGCTGAACTCGCCTTGCCATTGGGCGCGGTTGGCGATCCATTCGCGGTTTTGCTCGCCCAGGCTGGCAGACCAAGCCTGTACCCGTTGCCGCTGGCCGGGGCTGAGGGGGCCGAGCCAAGTGGCCAGGCGCTTGGCCATGCGCTCGGCGCGCTCGCGGATTTGCTGCTCCAACGGTGGTTCGACGTATTTGGCCTGGCGTTCGCGCAGGTCCTTGGCGAAGGCCGCGTTCATCTCGGCCACTTGCCGCTCGCTCAGCCCTTGCAGCAGCTCCACGGCCGAGGGGGTAATGGCCCGGGCGGTTTGGCTGATGGCTTGCTTGGCTTCTGCGGCTCGGGCTTGCAGGGCCTGATCGCTGACCTGGTCGGTCTTGACCATGGCCTCGACACGGTCGAGCCAGTCCAGGTAGGCAGGCAATTGGGTGCTGCAATGCCAGCTCAGGTGCTCCTTGAGACGTTGGTCGAACCAATCTTTTTGGGGGCGGTTCATGTCCAGGTAGTCGCTGAGCGTCCACGGCACGATCACATCAAGGTTGCGGTAGGCCAGCCCGACGCGGCTGCACCCGGCGAGGGTCAGGCCGAGGGCCAAGAGCAGGGTGATGGCGTTGAACCAGCGGGGCATGGGCAAGTCCTGGCAGGCAGTCATAGACCCTCATCTGAACCCGCAAGGGTGCTGGCAGTTCAGTGTGGTTCAGGCGCTGGGGCAGGATTTTTACGGGTGATGGGGGAGGCGGGGCTCTAGCCCTGGCGCTTCGAGGCTCGAAGCGCTTAGGGACCAGGGATTGCTGCGCGGGGTGTTACTTTTTGCCAAGGGTAATTTGCTTGGACGGGCCGAAGGTCTGGCCACTGACGCCTTTGGCGATTTGCTGGATTTCACCGCCGGACTTCAGGAAAGCAGCAATCTGCTCGTTGATCGAATCGCTGGTTTCAACGGCTGGAGCTGGCTTTGATTTGCTATTGGATGCTTTTACGCGCATGGCGGCCATTAACCTGTAGAAAATTAACTTGGCCAGGCATCGTACAGGAAATACTTGACAATTGCTTGGTAAATATCTGCTGAAATGAATTAACTCATCGTTGGGAAATTAAAACCCGCGCATTCAAATAACGCCCTAAGCGGTTGTTTTCACTCCTGAATTCATAGAATAAGCGCAACGCTTGAAACGAGAGGCAGAGAGCCAGCCACCGGTAGAATCCAGGCTCTCACACCGAAGGATTCAAGCGCAGATGACTACGCATTACCGGCAGCTGACT
>NZ_JCBCUW010000106.1:0-2668 GCF_059862525.1 Pseudomonas sp. MF08875 | reverse complement strand
GACCGTCGAAGCCGTCAATCGGACAGTAGCGAGGATCAATCTACGCCCGCGCAAGCGCTTGGGCTGGAAGACGCCGTACGAAGTGCATACAGGGGTGAGCGTTGCACTTATGTGTTGAATTCAGGCTCGTTGCTGCCGGAAGGGCTAATTTCCGGTCAGACTCAATCGAGGCGCCAATGCAGGTGTTTACTTTCGGTTTCCTGCGTTTCCACTACTTTTGGGTTACGTTGATCTGGCCTTGGCTAGCTCTTGCACTGTTGACATTTGCTCATAAGAAATGGCTCAGCGAAAAAAAACTAATCATATTCTCCTTTTTCTGGCTGACCGCAATAATTTTGGCTGCTAGCCTGACCAACGTGATGCGCCATGATTCCTTCTACAAGCAAATCGCCAGCATCAGAACTGAGGGTTTCAAATGCATTTTCAACCAAATGCAAAACAGCGATAAAATCTTTTGCCCTACGATATATCCCGGCGAACTAACAAAGTCTCTAGCAAATGCCCGACGGGTAGAGTCTATTTTTTTGAGAAGCCTGCCATACCTTCCAGTTCCACTGGGCACTAATCAGCCCGCCCCCCTGTTCCGGCTAACTGAGAAGACGGGCGACATCCAAATAGTTAACGCTAAAATATCCGCCAAGGGAAAAGATCGCTCTCTAGAGATAGAGACAGATTCCGACCCTATGTTAGTTATTCCAACAGGCAGCTCGCATATTATGAATCGCTGCATAAGTCTTGAAGTAAATGCACTTATCACCTCATCAAAAACAGATGTAGCGCAGTTATTCTTCACCCCTGCGAAAGAAGGCGGGTTCAGTCAAAAGAACTCCACCACCGTGCCTGTCCTGGGTAACTCCAAGCCCCAACTCATCTCCTTCACCATCAACAGCCCCAGCGGTTTGATCGATAAAGTGCGATTTGATCCGGTGACGACCCCCCAATCCCTGACTATTCACGAAGTAGAAGTTCGCTGCCGCGCGGCTCTATAACTTATCGAATAAGGAAATTAACTGATGCAAGCGTTGATCCCACTGTTTTCCGCCACCCGCGCCAACGAAAACCTGGACTTTACGACACCATTGCGCAAGGTTCTGGACAGCCACTGGTACATCATGGGCGAAGAGGTCAAGGGTTTCGAGGCGGAGTTTGCAAAGTACGTCGGCACTCAAGAGTGCGTAAGCCTGGCCAATGGCTCGGACGCCCTTGAACTCGCGCTACGAGGGCTGGGCGTTACAACTGGAGATCAAGTCATCACGGTGGCAAACGCGGGGTTTTACAGCAGCACGGCCATCCATGCGATTGGCGCTGTGCCGGTGTATGTGGAAATCGAATCCGAAACCATGACCCTCTGCCCTGCGGCACTTCGCCCACTGCTTGAAAAAAAGCCTGCAGCAGTCATTGTCACGCACCTTTATGGGCAAATGGCCAATGTTGAAGCCGTGGTCGAATTGGCCTCACAGTTTGATGTACCGGTCATCGAGGATTGCGCCCAGGCGCATGGCGCGCGTCGCAACGGCAAGCAGGTCGGTAGTTTCGGCACAATTGCTTGCTTCAGTTTCTACCCGACCAAGAACCTCGGCGCCCTAGGTGACGGTGGAGCGGTCGTCACCAATGATTCAGGACTGGCTGGGCGAGTGCGCCAGCTTCGCCAGTATGGTTGGTCCACCAAGTATCAAGTTGCTATACTTGGTGGCCGCAACAGCCGCCTGGATGAGATGCAAGCAGCCATTTTGCGTATGAAGTTGCCTCACCTAGATAGCTGGAATGAACAGCGCCGCTCAATCGCCAAACGGTACAACGAAGCTTTCAGCAAGTTTGACATGGATCTGCCATCGTCCACGGGAGCGGACTATGTGGCGCACCTGTATGTAGTGCGTATCAACAACCGTGCAAAATTCGCCGCAGCACTCAAGGAACAGGGCGTTGCAACCGACATCCACTATCCAATTGCTGACCACTTCCAGCCAGCCTATGACACGACCGTGCCCTACGCCCTAGCCATCACCGAAGAAACATGCGAGCGGGTTATTTCGCTACCGTGCTTCCCCGGGCTCAATGATGAAGAAGTGCAACGCGTCATAGATGCTGTCACCCGCTACTTCGAAGGAGCCTGACGTTGATTAGCTTGGTCATTCCTGTTTACCGCAACGAAGGCTCGATACCCGACCTGCTCGCCGCAGTAAGCGAGCTGAACGTGCAGATGGATAACACCCTGGAAGCGGTTTTTGTCGTAGACGGCAGCCCGGACCGTTGCTACGACCTGCTTAAAGAAGCCTTGCCGCAACAATCCTTTCGTTCCCAACTGATTCTGCTATCTCGAAACTTTGGCGCTTTCATGGCTGTTCGTACCGGCCTGCAGTTCGGCAAAGGTGATCGATTCGCAGTGATGGCGGCGGACCTGCAAGAGCCTCCGGAGCTGGTACTGGAAATGAATCAAGTCCTTTGCACCAAGAACATCGACGTTGTCGTTGGTGTTCGCGAAGCACGCGAAGATCCTCTGCTGTCCCGCCTCGCCTCCCAGGTGTTTTGGGGGTTTTACCGCCCTGAATTCAACACATAAGTGCAACGCTCACCCCTGTATGCACTTCGTACGGCGTCTTCCAGCCCAAGCGCTTGCGCGGGCGTAGATTGATCCTCGCTACTGTCCGATTGACGGCTTCGACGGTCA
>NZ_JCBCUW010000105.1:0-2687 GCF_059862525.1 Pseudomonas sp. MF08875 | reverse complement strand
TTCGGGAAGTAAGGTGCTTTGACCTCGGTGTTCACCCTGGATAAACCGTTTCATGGGCGTCCCATACGCTGAGATTCTCGGAAATCATAGCAAGGGTTTACCGGTGCGTTTTTACACACTCTGGGCCAAGAGCGGACGCTCAGTGCATTCACAATGTTATCGCCAGCATCACACCGAAACTCACTAGCAATCCTCCAAAAGCGCGATCCACCCAATGCCGAACCGCAATCAACTTTTCCCGAATCTGGCCGGTCGAAAAAAACATCGCGACAAGGCTGAACCAGGTGATATGGGCTGCTGAAATAAATACACCGTAGGCAATTTGCATGGACAAGGTTGTCTCGGGTCGTACTACACCTATGAAAAGGCTAACGATGAAAATCGATGTTTTGGGATTCAGTGCATTAGTTAGGAACCCTGTGCGAAGAGCGGCGATATCTGACTGTGCAGCGGCTGGTGTAGCAAACTGACCTACGGCGGGCATGGTCCCCAGCATTTTTATCCCGAGATAAATCAAATAGGCGGCGCCGGCAATCTTCAGCGCACTGAATAGCCAGAGCGAGTGCTGAAGAACCAGTCCAAGCCCCAGCAGGGTGTAGCAGACATGCACAACGACCCCAAGGCCGATACCGGCTGCCGTAAGGACTCCGGTACGGCGTGAAAGCATCAGGCTATTGCGAGAAACAAGGGCAAAATCGGGCCCGGGACTGATGCATGCCAGCAAAGTTATAGTGACTACAGCTATCCATTCGTTCATGAGGTAATTTGGCTCTGGTTCGAGATAGCCATATTCTTGCTGTGCATTAAGCGGATGACTAACGATGCTTTCTCAAGAAAAAGGTGAGCCTGAGTCACCATTATCGATTTCTCGCCTGCCCTCGCTGGTTGCGTTGCGCTGCTTCGAGGCCGCCGCCCGATTAGAGAGTTTTGCCCGTGCAGCCGCAGAGTTGCATGTCACTCCGGGCGCGATAAGCCGCGCCGTGCGCTTGCTGGAGGATGAGCTGGGCGTCGATTTGTTCGAACGTCGTAGTAGGCGTGTGTTTATCTCAGACGACGGGCGCAAGCTGGCAATCGCGGTGCGAGAAGGCTTGGGCTTGATGACTCAGGCAGTAACGGAAATACGTGTGAAGGCACGTCGCGATCGACAACTAGTGCTTTCTTGCGAGCCCACGCTGTTAATGCGCTGGCTGATTCCACGCTGGAGTGAATTCCAGATGCGCCGCCCGGACTTGAACATTCATCTTGTGGCAGGAGGTGGGGTCTTCTCCTTCGATCACGGTATAGACCTCGCGATCCGCCGCGACGATTTCCCCCGCCCTGCTCATTACTATGCGGAAGAGTTGTTCCGTGAAAGAGTTGCCCCGGTGTGCCGGCCTGATAGGGTTTGCGAGTGGTTCACTGCAGACGGCAAGCTCGTTGCGGCCGCACCTAAATTGCTCACCCGAACACGCCCTAACGCTTGGCAAGAATGGGCCGCTGCTACAGGCCGATCCATGCCTCCGGCGGAGGGGCAGTGCTTTGAGCACTTTTACTTTAGCTTGCAGGCAGCAGTCGCCGGCCTTGGCGTAGCAATTGGCCCCTGGCACTTGGTGCAAGACGATATTCATAACGGCGTGTTGGCAGCACCTTCTGGGTTCGTTGAAGATGGTTCGCGGTATTGCCTAATTTCTCCGACAGCATTCGAACCGGATAGTGTGGAGATGGAATTATTGGAGTGGCTGCGCGCCTCGGGATGAAGCCGTAGATGACGTGTGACAAGTGCGATGTCACTAGTTGAAAGGTAGCTATTGGCCGGGAATGCCTACCGGAGCGAGGGCACTCCATACTCCAAAGCCTGGCCCTGCCAGATGCCTTGTCGGCGGCGTGCAATTACCAGGCAATCGCCCGCACCCGCCGCGCTCACCACCAGTTGCCCCCCAGGAGCCCAGAACGCACTGCGGCCCGCACAGCTCCAGCCACCAGAAGGGGCTCCATGATTGGCCATCAATACGCCCAGCGAATGTTCCTGGGCATAGCCCTTCAGCAGCCCGCTGTCACGCAGGTAGCCGTTATCACTTATTAGCACGCTGGTCGCGTACACCCCGGCGCCCACTTTAGCGGCAGCTTGCACATGACTGGCCTGCGTGAAGTCTGCGCAGATAGATAGCGCTATATGCTCGGACCCGATGTTCAAAAGTGCACCACCATTGCCCGAACTGAATACTGCCTCTTCACCCGGATGCAAATGTTGCTTGGTATAAGCGCCCTGTGAACCATCGGCAGCGAAAATAAGTGACCCAATAAAAATTGGGTCGCCGCCATCTAGGCGTAGTGGCAGACCTATGACAGTTGTTATTTCTAGCTGCTTTGCCAGCTCACGCAGAGGCTGCAAAATTTCAGCGCCAGGAGCTTGAGCTAGCTCTCGCGCGACAGATGGTTCGTAACCGGTCAAGGACAACTCCGGAAACATTAGAAATTCCACACCCTGCTTGGCGGCAAGCCGCATGAACTGCAAATGACGATCAATGTTGGCGTTGAGGTCGCCTGCAACTGAGCAATATTGGGCAGCGCAAATATCGAGACCTGAATTCATAGAATAAGCGCAACGCTTGAAACGAGAGGCAGAGAGCCAGCCACCGGTAGAATCCAGGCTCTCACACCGAAGGATTCAAGCGCAGATGACTACGCATTACCGGCAGCTGACTCAG
>NZ_JCBCUW010000104.1:0-2767 GCF_059862525.1 Pseudomonas sp. MF08875 | reverse complement strand
GCGGCGATGCTTCGGTTGTTGTGAATGACACCGAAACCGAAGTGGTTGCCACCCTGACTGTGGATAAAACCACCGTCACCGAAGGCGGCGACGTGACTTACACCGTCACGCTGACCAACAAAGCCGGGCTGCCGATGGAAAGCCACGGCCCGCTGACGTTCACCCTGAGTGACGGCACCAAAATTAACGTTAAGGCCGGCGAAACCACCGGTACTGCGGTCGTCCAAACCACCAACGACGTGTTCACCGGCGGCCAACCTTCGCTGGTCAACAAACTCGTCGGTGTTGATGGCGCCGATGACTTCGAGAAACTGACTCTCGATCCGAAAGAACACACCACCACCGTTACCGATCAACCGACCGGTGAAGGCGATAAGGTGACTGTTTCGATCACTGGCGACGGCCCGGTCTTCGAGAACCAAGCGCAGAAATTCACCGTTTCGGTCAGCCAAAAACTCGACCATGACCTCACCGTGACCCTGAAAAACGGCGCTGTTGTCGTTATCAAGGCCGGCGAACTGAGCGTTCCTTACGAGCGCGCCGCTCAAGGCGATGACGTCTACAAAGACGGCGAAACCGTGCCGATGGGCATCGACACCGCCACTGTTGACGGCAAATCCTTCGAAAACCTGGTGATCGGCGGCGATGCCTCGGTAGTCGTGAACGACACCGAAACCGAAGTGGTTGCCACCCTGACCGTGGACAAAACCACCGTCACCGAAGGCGGCGACGTGACTTATACCGTCACGCTGACCAACAAAGCCGGCCTGCCGATGGAGAGCCATGGTCCACTGACCTTCACCCTGAGCGACGGCACCAAAATCTCCGTCAAAGCAGGCGAAACCACCGGTACTGCCGTGGTTCAAACCACCAACGACGTGTTCACCGGCGGCCAACCTTCGCTGGTCAACAAACTCGTCGGTGTTGATGGCGCCGATGACTTCGAGAAACTGACCCTCGATCCGAAAGAACACACCACCACCGTTACCGATCAGCCAACCGGCGAAGGTGACAAGGTGACTGTTTCGATCACTGGCGACGGCCCGGTCTTCGAGAACCAAGCACAGAAATTCACCGTTTCGGTCAGCCAAAAACTCGACCATGACCTCACCGTGACCCTGAAAAACGGCGCTGTTGTCGTTATCAAGGCCGGCGAACTGAGCGTTCCTTACGAGCGCGCTGCTCAAGGCGATGACGTCTACAAAGACGGCGAAACCGTACCGATGGGCATCGATACCGCCACCGTTGACGGCAAATCCTTCGAGAACCTGGTGATCGGCGGTGATGCTTCGGTAGTCGTGAACGACACCGAAACCGAAGTGGTTGCCACCCTGACTGTGGACAAAACCACCGTCACCGAAGGCGGCGACGTCACCTACACCGTCACGCTGACCAACAAAGCCGGCCTGCCGATGGAAAGCCATGGTCCGCTGACGTTCACCCTGAGCGACGGCACCAAAATCTCCGTCAAAGCAGGCGAAACCACCGGCACTGCCGTGGTTCAAACCACCAATGACGTGTTCACTGGCGGCCAACCGTCCCTGGTCAACAAACTGGTTGGTGTTGATGGCGCAGACGATTTCGAGAAACTGACTCTCGATCCAAAAGAACACACCACCACCGTTACCGATCAGCCGACCGGTGAAGGTGACAAGGTGACTGTTTCGATCACTGGCGACGGCCCAGTCTTCGAGAACCAAGCACAGAAATTCACCGTCAGCGTCAGCCAGAAGTTGGATCACGATTTGACCGTGACCCTCAAGAACGGCGCAGTCGTGGTTATCAAGGCTGGCGAGTTGAGCGTTCCTTACGAGCGCGCTGCTCAAGGCGATGACGTCTACAAAGATGGCGAAACCGTGCCCATGGGCATCGACACCGCCACCGTGGATGGCAAATCCTTCGAGAACCTAGTGATCGGCGGCGATGCTTCGGTAGTCGTGAACGACACCGAAACCGAAGTGGTCGCCACCCTGACTGTGGATAAAACCACCGTCACCGAAGGCGGCGATGTCACCTACACCGTGACCTTGACCAACAAAGCCGGCCTGCCGATGGAGAGCCATGGCCCGCTGACGTTCACCCTGAGCGACGGCACCAAAATCTCCGTCAAAGCAGGCGAAACCACCGGCACTGCGGTCGTCCAAACCACCAACGACGTGTTCACCGGCGGCCAACCGTCCCTGGTCAACAAACTGGTCGGTGTTGATGGCGCCGATGACTTCGAGAAACTGACTCTCGATCCAAAAGAACACACCACCACCGTCACCGATCAGCCAACCGGCGAAGGCGACAAGGTGACTGTTTCGATCACTGGCGACGGCCCAGTCTTCGAGAACCAGGCACAGAAATTCACCGTTTCGGTCAGCCAAAAACTCGACCATGACCTCACCGTGACCCTGAAAAACGGCGCAGTCGTGGTTATCAAGGCTGGCGAGTTGAGCGTTCCTTACGAACGTGCCGCTCAAGGCGACGACGTCTACAAAGACGGCGAAACCGTGCCGATGGGCATCGACACCGCCACCGTGGATGGCAAATCCTTCGAGAACCTGGTGATCGGCGGCGATGCTTCGGTTGTTGTGAATGACACCGAAACCGAAGTGGTTGCCACCCTGACTGTGGATAAAACCACCGTCACCGAAGGCGGCGACGTGACTTACACCGTCACGCTGACCAACAAAGCCGGCCTGCCGATGGAAAGCCATGGTCCGCTGACGTTCACCCTGAGCGACGGCACCAAAATCTCCGTCAAAGCAGGCGAAACCACCGG
>NZ_JCBCUW010000103.1:0-2847 GCF_059862525.1 Pseudomonas sp. MF08875 | reverse complement strand
AGGCAACTTCTAAGCTATGCGTGAGACGATTATGAACATGGTCATTAGTGGCGAGCGGATGTACCTGAGTCTTTCTTGCAAGGCGTCTGAAAGCACCAGAAAAAATCACCTTGTCATGGTCTGAGTGGAAAGGCGAACGGCCTAGCTCAGATTTAGGAGGCCGACCGCCAAGACGGGTGTTATTGAGCAGCTTATCCCAACTCATGCTTCCCATAGAACCCTCACTAAAAACCCAACATTATCGTCATCGCCCGAAAATTGCAAAAGCTCCTTAACTCAGAAAATGCAGTTAAAAAAGCGACCCAACATGGCCGCAACTCAAAAGCCCAATATTGTAATAATACGACAACGCCAAACACTCAAAAACATCAAACTCTATAAAAGTCAGCCAGACAGTTGACTTGCAAACTGCCCCACTGCACTAACGACTTTTTGAGCACCATCTTGAATTTCAACAATGACAGTGCCAGCCTGTGCTGATAGCTCAAGCCCCTGCTCCGCATGCTGCTTACCTTGCTCGATGATTCGAACAGCTTCTTCTGCCAGCTTTTGGTTTTGCATGACCACACCAATGATTTCTTCGGTCGCTTTAGTCGTCCGTGAAGCAAGCTGCCTAACCTCATCGGCAACGACCGCAAAGCCTCGCCCCTGCTCACCAGCTCGTGCAGCCTCAATCGCAGCATTCAGTGCCAGCAAATTAGTCTGATCAGCGATGCCACCAATATTTTTCACAATGCTGCCAACAATTTGGGACTGCTTATCCAAAGCGGCAATACCTTCTACGGCAGCTTCCATCTGGACAGCCAGTGCCCGCATCACATTAACCGTTTCTTGAACAACACTACTGCCTCGTTTAGCACTAGCATCAGTCTGCTGCGATGTGGTGTAAGCAATATCAGCTGCTTCCGAAACAGCCATTTCACGATTAACTTGGTCAGTAATTACAGTCGCAAACTTAACTACCTTGTAGAGCCTATCATGTGAGTCCGATATAGGGTTATAGGTTGCTTCCAGCCACACCATTCGACCAAAACTATCCACTCGCTTAAATCGATCAGCAGTATACTCACCGCGACGAAGCTTTTCCCAAAACAACTCATACTGTGAAGACTTATATTCCTCTGGCTCACAAAAAATCTTATGATGCTGACCTACTAGCTGCTGAAGGGTATAGCCCATTGAACTCAAAAATCTGTCATTAGCTGTTAAGACTACGCCATCCAAGTCGAACTCAATGACCGCTGTCGAACGCTGAAGGGCCTCAATTAAATTTTGATGCTCTCGTGACGCTTCGATAGTGCGAGTTAGATCATTAGCATACACAGATACATGAATAACCTTTCCAGAGATGTCTTTGATAGGCTGAATAATGGCACGAAGCCATGCCTCATCATGATTTCCTCGCATCATTTGCAAAGCACCCGCCCAATGCTCCCCCTTCCGAATGGCATTCTTCATTCGTTTGAAGTGATCCGTACTCTGTGCGTACTGAGGAACCATATCAAACAGAGCTTTACCGATTAACCTATCGGAAACAAAGAGCATCTCCTTTTGAAAATTGGCGTTTACATAAACTACTTCTCCTTGAGAAGTCAATTTCAGCACAAGCATTTCGCTATCGAGGCTATCTCGAACTTGCTCCAAGGAAGAAAGTCTTTGATTGGCTTCCAACAGTTCTTGTCTAAGCTGTTTTTTTTTAAAAAACATATAAAGCACCTAAAAAATCAAATAATTATAACTATTGGGGCCTAGCAGCCCCGATACTTATCCATCCAAACTTCAAGATCTTGGGGGTTGAGTGGCTTGGACAGAAGATATCCTTGAGCAACATGATACCCTTGCTCTTTTAGGATTTTATATTGACCTTGCTCCTCCACACCCTCAGCAACAACCTTCAATCGTAAGCTATCGCCAATACGTAAAACGGCATCACTGAGAGCACGACTTGTTTCATCAGCTTCAAGATCCATAACAAAACTACGATCCAGTTTCAGCTCTTGAATTGGTAGTTTTCGCAAATAGCTCAGGCTTGAATAGCCCGTGCCGAAGTCATCCATTGCCAACTTAACGCCCTGAGAATGTACCTCATGAAGAACCTTCATCGTGCTTGGATTCGTATCAAGCAAGACGCTTTCCGTCAATTCAAGTGTAAGATCAGCGGCGATTAGATTATGCTGGTCAAGTGTCCTCATAATCATTCCAGTCAGGTCAAGATTATGAAAATTGCTAGGTGACAAATTTACCGAAACAGACGGAATTTTCAGCCCCTTCCTTCGCCACACAGCCAGTTGTCGGCATGCTTCCTGAACAGCCCAATTACCAAGCTCGCCAATCAGCCCGCACTCTTCTGCCAGCGGAATGAACCGTGCAGGAGAAACCTCACCAAATTTCGAGTGAGTCCAACGAGCTAACGCCTCGACACCATATAGTTTTCCGTCATCCATATTAACTTGCGGTTGATAGTTAAGTCTCAACTCGCCATTGTCAATTGCATGCCGTAAAGCACTCTCTAACGCCTGTCGCTCCTGTGCAAGCTGATTCAACTCGTAGCTAAAGAAACTGAATCTACCACGCCCCACACCCTTGGCTTGGTACATTGCCATATCTGCACGATGTATGAGAGTCCCCATATCATGACCATCTTGCGGATATATACTAATACCTATACTTGCCGATGGAGAAATAGAAGACCCTGCTATCTGACATGGTTTTGAAATAGAAAGGGCGGCCGCAAAAACTGAGTGCAACACCTGACCTTTCCGGTACGGTGCTGCCACTATGTCCTATCACGAACTCAGTATCCCCGAACGTGCGACCCTTCAACTCGGCCTTGCCCAAGGTTTCAGC
>NZ_JCBCUW010000102.1:0-2851 GCF_059862525.1 Pseudomonas sp. MF08875 | reverse complement strand
GGCTGAAACCTTGGGCAAGGCCGAGTTGAAGGGTCGCACGTTCGGGGATACTGAGTTCGTGATAGGACATAGTGGCAGCACCGTACCGGAAAGGTCAGGTGTTGCACTCAGTTTTTGCGGCCGCCCACTCATAGCTGTGAAAACAATGAATCAGATTTGCGATGAGAGCCTTGCCGTTTTCCCCGTCGCCCGATTCGAGCTTCAGATGCAAGAATATCACGTTCTGCTTTACGGAAAACGCTGCTTCGAATACCTCGTCTGCCAAGACGTAGATGATTGTATGCTCCACCACCCGCACCTGACTGAAGCCCTGAACGACCTTGATGACTCAGCCGTCAAGGCCCAATACCGGGAGCATGAGATCTCGCTTTACTCACTAATGGTTAACTACATTCAAAACTACGAGGGCGCCTACCGATTTAACGAATATCTATGCCAGCCGCTGATCGATGAAGAGTGTAGATACATAGATCTAATCGAATATTAGTAACCAACCCAAATAAAAACTCCCTTCAGGGAGCTTTTATTTTTCAGCGCATCACTGAGCGATCTTAGCGAATGGCACTGTGAAGCTTACCGCTTGACTGCCTTTCAGGCCCCCAACCTTCTTCGCACTCACCTTGATCGAACCATTTGAGTAGGTCGCACTGATGATCACGTAGCTCGATGCGTTCGCCTGTGTGATTCCCCCAAAGCCAGCGTAGGCGTCAGCAAAATGCGGTGCATCACTGAGTACCACTCTGCCGCCGCTGACGTGATTCCACTTCGCAGAGACAGTCTCAAGCTTCGCGATATTCGCTTTGCTGAACGAGTCGAGAACGACATTGAGCTTGTAGTCGATTGATCGGTCAACGTCCGTCACTACGTCGAGGTAGCTTATCAAGCGGTCAATCGACGTTGTGTCCGAAGCCTTGACGCTCTGATTGCTGAGCAAGCCTTTAGCTGCAACGGCGCTCCCTGTCGTGCTGTCAGGCTGCACAGTCGCTGAAACACATGTGTTCTGTGACTGCACGTAGTCTTCCCCATAAGGGTAAACCGTGCTGCCATCAGTCTTCTTGGCTTTGATTCTGTAAAGCTCGATGCTACCTGTCTGGCCCGCAGGGCACGCTTCTGTCTTCGTCTCTTTGTCGAACGTGTCGATGTCAGTTATGCAGTTTTCTGTTCTCGAAGTCTCGATGAATTTCGAGCCTGACAAACCGTAGGTTACGGTTTTCCCGGTGACGATGACTGTCCCAGCTTTGCCGTTCGGGCATGCCTCTTCACGGCTCGTTTCTCTCTCTTCAAGCAGAGCATCTTCGAGATCCTTGCATGTGTTCTCCTGCACGCTTTGCAACCAGCCGGTGTCGTTGCGGGTTTCCCCGGTCGCGTTGTTGATCTCGTAGTGGCGATTGTATGCGTATGTCACATGTCCAACCTGAGCTTCGGCGCACGTCACAGTCTCGGATTTGTAATCGTCAACTGGCTGAAATTGGGTAGGCTCCGCACACGCAGCTTCACTGCCACTCAACCATTTACCATACGAGTCTACGTCGCTCTCCGCCACACCAGTGAGGGTGATAACGCCGTTCGCATCAATAGATGCAGCCACAGGTTTAAAAGTATCTTCTTGCCCTTTCAAGCCGTATTCGGAGCCTTTCTGATAGACGTTGAGCGTGCCTTGGCGCACGTTGCCAGCCCCAAACAAACCGCCCACTGTTTGCCCAGCCGGACAAGTGAATGAGACGCTCGCAGCGCCTATGCTCGCCCATGCTGGTTCTGGCTCTGGTTGCTCCGGCTCTGGCTGAGGTTCTGGAGCCATCGCTACGCATGTGCTTTCAGAAACTGTCCAATCAGAAATAGCTTCTCTGGCTACCTCGGTGCCGCCTTCACTGGTGACTTTGACTGTGCGTGATTCTGTCCTCGAACCAGACTCACCTACTTCGCAGGCTTGTGCGCGCGTCTCTGTAACGATTGTGGAGGTTCTGACAGGGGCACATGCTTGCTGACTATCAGCATCCCACTCGCCGTGATGTTCGTCGATTACAGAGCCAGGTAGGGCATAGTCAGGATCTTCGTTGAGCGATGGGTAATCGTCATAATTGAACGGAGTGAGCGCTTTCGTCTGCTTATCGTAGAGATAGCTCGTGCCTACCCCCTCTTTGCTCATGCCGAAATAGACAGGGACCGAACCCCATCTGGCTGTGTAGCCGCCCTCCACGCCTCCAACGGTTTGACCAGATGGGCAATGCTCAACGCCCCATATGTCATAAGCATAAGACGGTTTTTGGTAGTAGTTTGGGCTTTCGCAAACGACCCCATTTACGTTCTCGACTGTCCCTCCCATACGTCTCGTTTCTTCCGGCGTGAAATTTGGAAAATATGCTCCACCCTGAACCATCAAGACCTTGTAGAAATCCGAGGTGCCTTGCTCCACGCCATAATAGGTATTCGTTGATACAGCGCCGTCCCAATGAACCCATGTCTGTAAAGGGATTTCCCCTTTTACTGTAATCCCGCCTTGGCATGAGACGTAAATCTGATTTGAGAATGAAAAGCTGTAATCGCCTCTCGCTGACTCTGGCGTTGGAACTGAATCGAATCCATCTGCGAATGCTTGAGATGAAAAAACTGCTGAAATTGCGATTGCTAATAATGATAACTTGTTGCGCATTTTGTTTTAATATTGTTGTTCCTGTAATTATACCATTCAAAAACACAAAACTATTAGCTTAAGAAAAAATATCACAACCTGAATTCAACACATAAGTGCAACGCTCACCCCTGTATGCACTTCGTACGGCGTCTTCCAGCCCAAGCGCTTGCGCGGGCGTAGATTGATCCTCGCTACTGTCCGATTGACGGCTTCGACGGT
>NZ_JCBCUW010000101.1:0-2907 GCF_059862525.1 Pseudomonas sp. MF08875 | reverse complement strand
AAACGCTTCGACTTCAAATGCCCGATCGAGGTGATGGGCGAAGTGATGCAAGAAGCCGTGGTGATGCGGCATGATGCTCCCGCTTCAATTCAATAACCGTGTTGCACTCAGATCCTGCAACCGCCCTTTCTATAAATTTAGAAAACGTTCTGAACGGATTCGGAACCAAATCTGAAAGCGTTCAGAACGCGCTAAAAACGCCGACGCTCTACGATGTGCTGGACTCGTGCTGATGGTGCGTTGCAGCGGCTGGTTTGCGCGGGTTTTTGATGAACATGGCTGTGCCGCCGTGACGCATATCGATCTCGAAAAGCTCTGACGTGCGAATGAGGTCGCCCAGCGTGCGGTGCCCGTAGTTCACTGCTGAGAAGGAGCTGTTGTTGCGTATGAACTCCCCAACCTGGCTCAGATGCGACCACCCAGCATCATCGGCGGTTTTCTCTGCAGCGGTCCTCAGCAATCGCACGAGAGATGTGTCGCTTCGCAGCTCGTTACGGGTGCGCTTCGTCGATTTGGGTGGCTCACCCTCAGCAGCCTTCTCCTGATCGTCGGTCATCAGGTTCTCGGTGTAGATAAACTGCGAGCAAGCATCCACGAACGGCTTTGGAGTCTTCTTCTCGCCGAAGCCATACACTGGCAACCCGCTTTCGAGAAGCCGAAGCACGAGCGGCGTGAAGTCGCTGTCGCTCGTCATGAGCGCAAAAGCATCGACGTTCTTGCTGTATAGCAAGTCCATTGCGTCAATGATCATCGCTGAGTCAGTGGCGTTCTTGCCCTTCGTGAAAGCGAACTGCTGCATGGGGCGGATAGCGTAGGGGTGAACCTTCTCGACCCAACCTGCGAGGTGGGGAGAACTCCAGTTGCCGTGGGCATGCCTGATGTTCACCATGCCGTATTTCGCAAGCTCGTCGAGCACACCGCCTATGGCGGCATGGCTTACGTTGTCACAGTCAATCAGCAGCGCTATCCGTTTCGACTCCACAGCTCATCCCTTACCAGTCCTTTTTGATCAGTCACTATGTCATCAGGCCAGCATCGGTAGCAACGCTGCATGCTGGTATCCAGCCGTAGGTTGCTGCTGTGTCAAGACGCTGAGATGATGCTTGCTTCGACATTCGCTGTGGGGATCGCCAGATGTCTTTGTCGATCATCACTGATCGGGCTGTTCCTGCCAGCCCCGATTGTCTGTTGGTCAGGGCCATGGCGAGACTTCGCATATGCTGTGTTTTATGGTTTCCTTCGCTCAATTAATTCATTTCTCATTAGATTAAAATTTCCACGATTTTAAATTCGATAAAATTGAGGGTGTATGTTAAGAATCACTGATTTCAACGAGTATTCAAAATTAAAACGAGTTTTTCTTGGTAGCAGGATTGAGAAATTAAAGCTAAATAATTTCTTGAATCGTATTGATCTTAAGGTGATGGCAGAAGATGATTGTTTATGTTTTCTCGATGATAGCATGCTGGGGCTATGGGGTGAGGGTATTCTTATTACCAAGAATTTTTTAGTTTACAATGTTTTGGGTGAGAGCGGGTATATTCCTCTGTTTAGCATATCTAACATTGAGTTCGTAGGTTCTGATGTTGTAATAAACAAATGCTTAGTTCTGACTTTTAGAAAAATTCCTTTAAATGTTATTTTTGACATTTTTAGGACCATATACTCCTGCCTGAAAAGAAATGATGTTTGTTTTCTTGATGTTAGTAATCATGCCAGTGGCAGCGGAATTATCAGAAATTGTTCGTTGGAAGATGAGGTTGTGAGCTTCTTTTTCTTCGTGAAGGCTAATGTAAATAAGGAAAAAATAGTTGAGTTGATGGGGGGCGATAGTTTTTCAAGTAAGGAAAATATCCGTGACTTTATTGCGGTTGATGAAAACTTGAGTAGGCTGTCAACAGCTCTTGTAGAGTTTTCCGGGCTTGAAGGAGATGAATGCAAGAAGACAATAGACTTTTTTTACATGGCGTTTAAGTATTACTCTTCCTTTTTTTACGACGAGTTGAATTATTATAAGGATGACCTGGCTCGTGCTGATGCACGTGAGTTAGAGAAATTGCGAAAGGAAGAGTCTGCAAGAAGCAACGCTTATGCCGACGAAAAATCTAAAATAAAGAGCCAAGACTTTTGCACATTTGTTAACACTTTCGCAATCAAGGGTGAGCCTTCCTCCAAATTTATTGATGACTTCTTGTCTGTAATAAACGGCTATTCTCGAAAATATAGAATGAACGAGATGGAGTATTGGTTCACTTTTTTAACGCACCTCGATTTTTATTTCTACACTTTGGCTAATAAAGAGGTTTTGCAAGTATCTGGTTTGAATCAGGTTTTCCTCGCGCCGTTTATATTTCTTCTTGAGGGGAACAAGGACCGTGTTCAGGAGCTTTCGATGTTGATGAATGATGAAGTTATCAACGACTCTATGGTGAGTATCATGTTTCTTATGGCGAATCAACGATCCGGTAATAAAGAGGGTAATTTCAATTTCTTATATGAAAAGCTTTCACTTTCTGAAAAAGGTATATCAGAAGAAGAGTTTATGCGCAGCCTGAATGTTGTTAAGGAGAAAACAGAGCGATTTGTATTCGAGACTTTGCGCCCTGATATAGAGCGGGAGTCTGGGATTAATAAACTGTTTTAGTATGGCGGTATGAAATTCCGGAAGTGTAAAGCCCCTATTCGGGGCTTTGGTTATGCAGCTTGTTGTTCCTCGGATTCTATTTTTTCAGCATCCATGCCAAAGAATTTGAAGAAGTCATCGAAGTCGAATTCTTTGTATTCCTGAATTCATAGAATAAGCGCAACGCTTGAAACGAGAGGCAGAGAGCCAGCCACCGGTAGAATCCAGGCTCTCACACCGAAGGATTCAAGCGCAGATGACTACGCATTACCGGCAGCTGACTC
>NZ_JCBCUW010000100.1:0-3245 GCF_059862525.1 Pseudomonas sp. MF08875 | reverse complement strand
AAAACAAAACCCCATCTGCTTTCGCAAATGGGGTTTCGGAATTTAATCTTGACGATGACCTACTCTCACATGGGGAAACCCCACACTACCATCGGCGATGCATCGTTTCACTGCTGAGTTCGGGATGGGATCAGGTGGTTCCAATGCTCTATGGTCGTCAAGAAATTCGGGTACTGAGTCGTGGCCTGTAGGCCTCGCTTCAGCAAATTGGGTATGTGACAGCTTGGTGTTTTGTGAGTGCGCAAACTTTCGGTTCTTTCGTCTTCACACACCGCAATCTGGTTGCTCTGGGTGAGAGAGCTGACGCAAATTGCTTGGGTGTTATATGGTCAAGCCTCACGGGCAATTAGTATTGGTTAGCTCAACGCCTCACAGCGCTTACACACCCAACCTATCAACGTCGTAGTCTTCGACGGCCCTTCAGGGAACTCAAGGTTCCAGTGAGATCTCATCTTGAGGCAAGTTTCCCGCTTAGATGCTTTCAGCGGTTATCTTTCCCGAACATAGCTACCCGGCAATGCCACTGGCGTGACAACCGGAACACCAGAGGTTCGTCCACTCCGGTCCTCTCGTACTAGGAGCAGCCCCTCTCAAATCTCAAACGTCCACGGCAGATAGGGACCGAACTGTCTCACGACGTTCTAAACCCAGCTCGCGTACCACTTTAAATGGCGAACAGCCATACCCTTGGGACCGGCTTCAGCCCCAGGATGTGATGAGCCGACATCGAGGTGCCAAACACCGCCGTCGATATGAACTCTTGGGCGGTATCAGCCTGTTATCCCCGGAGTACCTTTTATCCGTTGAGCGATGGCCCTTCCATACAGAACCACCGGATCACTAAGACCTACTTTCGTACCTGCTCGACGTGTCTGTCTCGCAGTCAAGCGCGCTTTTGCCTTTATACTCTACGACCGATTTCCGACCGGTCTGAGCGCACCTTCGTACTCCTCCGTTACTCTTTAGGAGGAGACCGCCCCAGTCAAACTACCCACCATACACTGTCCTCGATCCGGATAACGGACCTGAGTTAGAACCTCAAAGTTGCCAGGGTGGTATTTCAAGGTTGGCTCCACGCGAACTGGCGTCCACGCTTCAAAGCCTCCCACCTATCCTACACAAGCAAATTCAAAGTCCAGTGCAAAGCTATAGTAAAGGTTCACGGGGTCTTTCCGTCTAGCCGCGGATACACTGCATCTTCACAGCGATTTCAATTTCACTGAGTCTCGGGTGGAGACAGCGCCGCCATCGTTACGCCATTCGTGCAGGTCGGAACTTACCCGACAAGGAATTTCGCTACCTTAGGACCGTTATAGTTACGGCCGCCGTTTACCGGGGCTTCGATCAAGAGCTTCGCGTTAGCTAACCCCATCAATTAACCTTCCGGCACCGGGCAGGCGTCACACCCTATACGTCCACTTTCGTGTTTGCAGAGTGCTGTGTTTTTAATAAACAGTCGCAGCGGCCTGGTATCTTCGACCGGCATGAGCTTACGGAGCAAGTCCTTCACCCTCACCGGCGCACCTTCTCCCGAAGTTACGGTGCCATTTTGCCTAGTTCCTTCACCCGAGTTCTCTCAAGCGCCTTGGTATTCTCTACCCAACCACCTGTGTCGGTTTGGGGTACGGTTCCTGGTTACCTGAAGCTTAGAAGCTTTTCTTGGAAGCATGGCATCAACCACTTCGTGTTCTAAAAGAACACTCGTCATCAGCTCTCGGCCTTAGAATCCCGGATTTACCTAAGATTCCAGCCTACCACCTTAAACTTGGACAACCAACGCCAAGCTGGCCTAGCCTTCTCCGTCCCTCCATCGCAATAACCAGAAGTACAGGAATATTAACCTGTTTTCCATCGACTACGCTTTTCAGCCTCGCCTTAGGGACCGACTAACCCTGCGTCGATTAACGTTGCGCAGGAAACCTTGGTCTTTCGGCGTGGGTGTTTTTCACACCCATTGTCGTTACTCATGTCAGCATTCGCACTTCTGATACCTCCAGCAAGCTTCTCAACTCACCTTCACAGGCTTACAGAACGCTCCTCTACCGCATCACCTAAGTGATACCCGTAGCTTCGGTGTATGGTTTGAGCCCCGTTACATCTTCCGCGCAGGCCGACTCGACTAGTGAGCTATTACGCTTTCTTTAAAGGGTGGCTGCTTCTAAGCCAACCTCCTAGCTGTCTAAGCCTTCCCACATCGTTTCCCACTTAACCATAACTTTGGGACCTTAGCTGACGGTCTGGGTTGTTTCCCTTTTCACGACGGACGTTAGCACCCGCCGTGTGTCTCCCATGCTCGGCACTTGTAGGTATTCGGAGTTTGCATCGGTTTGGTAAGTCGGGATGACCCCCTAGCCGAAACAGTGCTCTACCCCCTACAGTGATACATGAGGCGCTACCTAAATAGCTTTCGAGGAGAACCAGCTATCTCCGAGCTTGATTAGCCTTTCACTCCGATCCACAGGTCATCCGCTAACTTTTCAACGGTAGTCGGTTCGGTCCTCCAGTTAGTGTTACCCAACCTTCAACCTGCCCATGGATAGATCGCCCGGTTTCGGGTCTATTCCCAGCGACTAGACGCCCTATTAAGACTCGCTTTCGCTACGCCTCCCCTATTCGGTTAAGCTCGCCACTGAAAATAAGTCGCTGACCCATTATACAAAAGGTACGCAGTCACCCAACAAAGTGGGCTCCCACTGCTTGTACGCATACGGTTTCAGGATCTATTTCACTCCCCTCTCCGGGGTTCTTTTCGCCTTTCCCTCACGGTACTAGTTCACTATCGGTCAGTCAGTAGTATTTAGCCTTGGAGGATGGTCCCCCCATATTCAGACAAGGTTTCTCGTGCCCCGTCCTACTCGATTTCACGGTAAAGAGATTTTCGCGTACAGGGCTATCACCCACTATGGCCGCACTTTCCAGAGCGTTCCGCTAATCTCAAAACCGCTTAAGGGCTAGTCCCCGTTCGCTCGCCACTACTAAGGGAATCTCGGTTGATTTCTTTTCCTCAGGGTACTTAGATGTTTCAGTTCCCCTGGTTCGCCTCTTGCACCTATGTATTCAGTACAAGATAACCATCTTATGATGGCTGGGTTCCCCCATTCAGACATCTCCGGATCAAAGTCTGTTTGCCGACTCCCCGAAGCTTTTCGCAGGCTACCACGTCTTTCATCGCCTCTGACTGCCAAGGCATCCACCGTATGCGCTTCTTCACTTGACCATATAACCCCAAGCAATCTGGTTATACT
>NZ_JCBCUW010000010.1:0-146089 GCF_059862525.1 Pseudomonas sp. MF08875 | reverse complement strand
TTCCCGGGCCTTGTCTTGGGCCATCTCAGGGGCTTTATCGTAAATAGCGTCACCGGCTTTATCGGCGATGGCAGCGGCCAATACTCGGGTTTCAGGGTCAAAGTCGGCGCCGAGGCCGGGGTAGTAATAGGTGTGAATACCCTTTTCTTCGCGGCTATACGCCGCATCATAGAGTTTGAATATATTGGAGGCTGGCTCTGTCTTTTCAGAAAAGCCGAACCCATCAAAATAAAAACTGACCCACAGCACTTGCTGACATATAGGGCATAACTGCTCAGACTCGGACTTAATTCTGTCAAAAAAAACATCATCCAAGCTTAATTCGATATCATCCATCACTGCACCTCATTCTCAGACGACGGCATTATTTTTGGAGTACGCAAATCATCCACCCACTGCAACTGAGGAATTCCACTTTTCATAAAGTAGATTCGCAAATATCGAGAGCTTGAGGATTCTGGCTGCGGAATAGTTACCACGACAGTGTATTCCTCTAAGGGAGAACCCTTCCTGAAGGCTTCAAGAGTCGGTTCAAAACTCCAATACAAACTCACCTGTTTCCCTGGAGTCACCCGACAACCACATACAAAACCACCACCGCCACCATAAACGCCGTAACCCTCACGTCCAGAAGGACTTCCCGAACACCCAGATTTATTTTCCGCATCCAATCGGAACTTATGAAACTGCCGCTCATACTGGTTATACCCAGTAATACAAACCTCCTTCGAGGCAGGTGCAAAAATATCACCGCAACCTGCCAGCAACATCACAACCACACCAACAACTAATTGCTTTTTAGCCATCAATTACTCTCCTTCGGGCGGCGGCATAATTTCTGGCGCCCCCATGTAATCCACCCACTGCAACTGCGGAATTCCATTTTTCATAAAGAATATTCGGAAATAGCGAGAGCTTGAGGATTCAGGCTGCGGAATAGTGACCCAAGTAGAAAATTCCTCCCTGGGAATTCCCGCCTCAAGTTCCTCTAAGCTTCGCGCAAAGCTCCAAGTTAAACTAACTTTTTCCCCGGGAGTCACACGACACCCACATACAAACCCCCCGCCCCCACCATAAATGCCGCGCCCTTCTCTTCCTGATGGGTTCCCCGAACATCCAGACTTATTTTCTGCATCCAATCGAAATTTATGAAACTGCCGCTCATACTGGTTATACCCAGTAATACAAACCTCCTTCGAGGCAGGTGCAAAAACATCACCGCACCCTGCCAGCAAAGTCAGCAACAGGCCTGCCATCAGTAGTTTTTTATTCATTGTTTATCATCCTTCGATTGGCGGCATGATTCTCGGAGTACGTAAATCGCCCCACCCAAGTAAGCAGCGCAATCGAAACTTCAAACTGTCTTGATATCGTTCAACTAATTCTTGCAGCTTGAACGTGCTGAGCAACAGCCAGGTCAGCCGCAACAAAATTGCACCTATGTAATAACGCTGGGTTTTGCACGCCTGTGGGTGGGCAGGGAGTTGTGCCGCATCGCTGAATACGTTGGGCGAACGCGGGGGGCCGTTTTCGGTTTTTTTTGTGTGGGGAAGCCAGCGCGTCAGTGTGGTTTGCATCGGCAAGCCTTTTGGCAACGGTCAATAGGGCGGCGAAACCCGGTGCAGCAGGCATCCATCAACAGCCCTTCACGCCCGGGGCCCACAAGAACGCAGAGCGTAAAGACTGAACATCCTTGCGTAATGTCGGAGAATTCCCGTTTTCAAGACGGCCACTTCCTGATCCCCCTATTGGGTGCAATGTTCAGTGGGTGACTACGGGCGGCGGGGTGGGACGTGCGGCACCAGAAGGAAAGCAAGGCAGGGCCGGCTACGGATTAACCAAAAACACCTTGGGCTGCGGGAACAGGTTGTTCAGGGTTTCGAGCAGGCGTACGTGGTAGATGGGTTTGCGGAACAGGTCCAGCACTTGCAGGCGCAGCAGGTCGCTGACGTCGTCCATGTCGGCGTGGCCGGAGGTGACGATCACGGGCAAGTGTTGGCGCAGGGTGTGTTCGCGCAGGCGGCGGATCAGGGTGATGCCGCTTTCTCCGGGCATGCGCAGGTCGGTGATGACCAGGGCGATGTCCGGGTGTTGGGTCAGGGTTTGCAGGGCGCACTTGACCGAGGTGGCGGTGAAGCAGTGAAAGCCTTCGCCTTCGAGCAGTTCGGCCAGTTCCAGCAATGCCTCTTCTTCGTCGTCTACCAAAAGCAACTGCTGTCGCGACGAAGAAGAGGTCATGGGCGTGGCTCAACTCAAAGAGATGAAGGTGCAGGCACAACCGCCCACGGCTAAGGCACTGGTTTGCCACCCGGGGAGGTTCCGCCCAGGCTGGTGGTCACCGAGTTGAATTTATCCCACACGGCCCCGCCCAGCGGCGTGACGAACAGCACCAATACCACCGCCACCATGGCCACCAGCAATGCGTATTCGATGGCGGATGCACCGTCATCGCGTCTCAGAAAACGCCGCGCTTTGCGCAAAAAGTTCTGAAGGATCATTGGACTTCTCCTTATGCGCCATCGAGTGCGCTTGATACTGGGACTGCAACATGAGTCCTCTGTGCCACCTGAGCATTGTCAACAATCCCCCACCCAACAAGTGTAAGAACTGATTAATCACAAAGTATTAATCCAAAGGTTTGCACCAGCAAAACACCGTGGATAAAGGGCCAAGAACCCGCCGCCAATTATTTTTCGCGCAGTAATGGCGTTTTGGCTTAGCTGCACTACCTTCAAATAGCAAAATCGTTGCATGTTCATAGCTGCCTGATTGCCCGACTGGCCCGTTTTACGGCCGCTGAAGCAGCAGGAAAGGGAGAGCCGTCATGAACAGTCGAGTCACCATGGCCCTCGCCGGGTTGCTGTTGCTGGGCGCCGTATTCGTCGGCTACTGGGGCCTGATGCTCAACCGCCAACCCGAACCCGTAGCCGAGCCGGCCGCCCCGGTGGCCGTCAGCCAAACCGTGGAAAAAGCCGTTACCACAGCCGAAGACCAGACCCGCACACCAGTGGTGGTGCTGCTGCGCGATGTGCCGGCCTTTACCCCATTGACCGCCGAGGATCTGACCCTGGAAAAACTGCGCAACGTCCCGGCCGGCAGTCTTTCCAGCCTAGACCAGGCCCTGGGCCGCACCCCCTGGCGCACCCTCGCAGCGGGCACCTGGCTCAACGATGAAAGCTTCAGTGCCGGCGGCCCGCTGGCGCGGATGATCCACAGCAACGAGCGTGCTTTGGCCATGGCGGTGGATGAAGTCATCGGTGCCGGCGGCCAGTTGAACCCCGGCGATTATGTGGACGTGCTGCTGTTTTTACGCGCCGACGCGAGCAACCTGCAACAGTCGGTGCAAGTGGTGATCCCGGCCATGCGCCTGCTCGCCGTGGGCGAACAATTGGGCCTGACCAACGATGGCCAACCGGCCTCGCCGGCCACCACGGCGGAAGAAAAAATGAAGCTCGAACAGCGCCGTTATGGCGCGCGCACGGTGATCCTCGCCGTGCCGCAAAAGCTCCTCAGCCGGATGATGCTCGCCACCCAGGTTGGCACCTTGCGCCTGGCCGTGCGCAGCAGCGAAGAGAAAAACCTGGCGCGTTACTGGGCTGGTGAAAATGACAGTATTGGCACAATCGACGCAACCAACAGCCAACTGTTCCAGTTCACCGAACTGGCCATGGCCCGGGCACCCAAGGGCGGCATGGTCGCCGGCCCCGTCGCCAGCGGCGGCACCCCTGCGCCACGGCGCGGCATCGAGGTGATCCGCGGCAACCAGGCCAGCCAATGAACCCCTTGATCGAGCAAGGATGCATGCGCATGCAAAAACCTTCCTTCAGCACCACGCTTGGCGCCCTGATGCTCGCCGGGCTGCCGCTGCACACCGCCCTGGCCGCGCCTGCCAATTGCAGCTCCCTGGCCGGGTTGCCGGCGGTGCTGGAGGTGGGCGAGGGCCTGCAACAGAACATCGAATCTCCTGTGGCCATCACGCGCTTGGCGGTGGGCGACCCCAAGGTCGCCGACGTGCACCCCAACGGCGACAAATCCTTCCTGCTCACTGGCATGGCCAGCGGTGCCACCAGCCTGATGGTCTGGACCGGCTGCGCCAGCACCCCACGCCAGAGCATGGTGTTCGTGCGCGGCAAGGCCACCGCCGCCCTCACCCGCGCCGCCCTGGGCCCCACCGAGGACCCCCTGCTGCCCAGCCAGGTGCAAACCGATATCCGCTTCGTCGAAGTCAGCCGCAGCAAGCTCAAGGAAGCCACCGCCTCGCTGTTCGGCACCCGCGGCAACTTCCTGTTCGGCGCACCCAAGACCCTGCCCACCATCGACGGCGTGGTCACCCCCAAGCTGCCGGTGGACAACGGCCAGTTCAACTTCTCGTGGATCGGCGGCAAAACCATGGTGATGATTAACGCCCTCGAAGGCAGCGGCTTTGCCTACACCCTGGCGCGGCCCAGCCTGGTGGCCCTGAGCGGGCAGAGTGCGAGTTTCCTGGCCGGTGGCGAGATCCCCATTCCGGTGCCCAGCTCCGGCAGCGACAGCGTGTCCATCGAGTACAAGGAATTCGGCATCCGCCTGACCCTCACCCCGACCATCATCGGCCGCGACCGCATCGCCCTCAAAGTTGCCCCGGAAGTCAGCGAGCTGGATTACAGCAACGCGGTGAACATCGCCGGCACCCTGGTGCCGGGCCTGACCGTGCGGCGCACCGACACCAGCATCTCCCTGGCCGACGGCGAGAGCTTCGTCATCAGTGGCCTGATTAGCACCCGCAACAGCTCCCAGGTGAACAAGTTTCCGGGCCTGGGCGACATCCCGATCCTGGGGGCGTTTTTCCGCGACTCAGAGATCAAGCGCGAAGAGCGCGAACTGCTGATGATCGTCACCCCGCACCTGGTCCAACCGCTGGCCGCCGATGCGCGCCTGCCGTCGCTGCCGGGCGAGCAGATGCGCAACTACGACCCCAATTTCTACCGCATGTTCTTCCTTGAAAACGGCAACTTCGACAACCGCAGCGGGTTATCGCAATGAGCCAGAACCTGAGCCAGACGTTCCTCGCCATCACCCGCAACCCCACCGACCAGGAGTGGCTGCAAAGTGCCCTCGCACCGTTGGGGCAAGTGGTCAGCGCCGGCGGCGGCAGCCTCGACGAGTTGCTCGCGCTGGTGGACGTAACCTTCGCCAGCCTGGTGTTCGTGGGCCTGGACCGCGAGAACGTGGTGGCCCAGTGCGCGATGATCGAGGGCGCCCTAGAGGCCAAGCCGATGCTGGCGATCGTCGCCTTGGGCGATGGCATGGACAACCAACTGGTGCTCAACGCCATGCGCGCCGGCGCGCGGGATTTCGTCGCCTACGGCTCGCGGGCCAGTGAGGTCGCCGGGTTGGTGCGGCGCCTGGGCAAACGCCTGCCGCCGGTGGCCCACAGCACCTTGCTCGGCGGCCTCACGGTGCTCTACAGCACCCAGGGCAACGGCGACGGCGCGCTGATCGCCAGCCACTTGGCGCTGGTGGTGCAAAAGAGCGGCCAGCAAACCCTGCTGCTGGACCTGGGCCTGCCCCGGGGCGACTCCCTGGCGCTGCTGGGCCTGGAGAGTTCGTTCAACTTCGGCGATGCCCTGCGCCACCTGCGCCGCCTCGACGCCACCCTGATCGACAGCGCCTTCACCCGCGCCGAAGCGGGGCTGCGCATCCTCGCCTACGCCCCGGGCGATGAGCCCCTCAAACGCACCAGCGCCGCCGAGCTGTACATGCTTCTCAGCGCCTTGCGCCAGCATTTCCAGCACATCGTGGTGAACCTCACCGGGCAGTCGGACAGCGAAGCGCTGCGCACCTTCGTCAGCCACTGCGACAAGTTGCTGTGGCGCACCGACCAGAGTGTGCTGGACTGCCGGCGCAACCTGGCGGTGCTCAACCTGTGGCGCGAAAAAGGCATGAAGCTCGACCACGCGCGCCTGCTGGTGGACAGCTACCTGCGCAGCGTAGCCCCCGACGCCGAAACCCTGGGCAAGACCTTTGGCATGGAAGTCATCGCCGTGCTGGCCCTGAGCCCCGAGCTGCGCCTCAACGCCAAGAACCAGGGCGTGAGCCTGTTTGAACTGGCCCCGCGCGAGAGCCTCACGCAGAGCCTGCACACCCTGGGCGAACGCCTGGCCAAGCGCTCCGAAGGCCTGGCCAAACCCAAGGGCGGCTGGCTCAGCCGACTGCGAGGAACGCCCCCATGACTGGCGAAAAACTGTTCGGCGCGCCCACCGCCAGTGTCGGCGCCAAGGGCAATGCCGACCACGAAGGCCTGAAACTGGTGCTGCACCGCTACATCATCGACGCCATCGAGGAGTCGGGGAAAAACCTGCTCGAAGGCTCACGCCAGAACCTCGCGCAATTTGTCACCGATAAAGTGGCCGAGTACATCGCGCGCCTGCACCTGGCCATTTCCCGCTACGAGATGGAACGCCTGGGCGAAGAGATCGTCGACGAGCTCACCGGGTTCGGCCCCCTCGAAGTGCTGCTGCGCGACCCGGCCGTGACCGAAATCCTGGTCAACGGCCCGCACCGCGTGTTCATCGAGCGCGACGGCGTGCTGCACCTGAGCGACCTGCGCTTTATCGACTCGCACCACGTCGAGCGCGTGATGCAGCGCATCCTTTCGCCCCTGGGGCGGCGCCTGGACGAGTCCTCGCCCATGGTCGATGCACGCCTGCCCGACGGCAGCCGGGTCAACGCCATCATTCCGCCCATCGCCCTGGACGGGCCGTGCCTGTCGATCCGTAAGTTTCGCAAGGACATGCTCAAAAGCAGCGACCTGGTGGCGATGCAAACCATCGACCAGAACATCTTCGAGTTCTTCCAGGACGCGGTGGGCAAGCGCTGCAACATCCTTATCAGCGGCGGCACCGGCACCGGCAAGACCACCCTGCTCAACATCCTCAGCCAGTTGATTAACCCCCACGAACGCCTGGTGACCATCGAAGACGTGGCCGAGCTGCAATTGGGCCACCCCCACGTGGTGCGCCTGGAAACCCGCCCGCCCAATGCCGAGGGCCACGGCGAGGTCAAGGCCAGCGACCTGATCCGCAACGCCCTGCGGATGCGCCCCGACCGCATCATCCTCGGCGAGATCCGTGGCGTCGAAGTGCTCGACGTGCTCACCGCGATGAACACCGGCCACGACGGTTCCATGAGCACCGTGCACGCCAACAACGCCCAGGACGCCCTGTTGCGCCTGGAAACCCTGGTGGGCCTGACCGGCCGGCAAGTGGCCGAACGCACCTTGCGCCAGATGATCTGCGCGGCCCTGGACGTGGTGATCCAACTGACCCGTATGCCCGATGGCCGGCGCTGCGTCAGCGAGGTGGTGGAAGTGGTAGGCGTGCGCGACGACGTGTACGTCACCAACACCCTGTTCCGCCTCGACCGGCGCAGCGGCTTCGGCTTTTTGCGCGAGGCGCTCAACCCGGCCGGCGACAAGCTGCGCCGCGAATTCGCCCTGAGCCAGGACTGACCCGCGAGGTGCCGACCATGTTGCTGCCGTTGCTGCTGAGCGTGGTGTTTTTGCTCTTGGTGAGCCTGTCGATTCGCCTGTTCTACCAGGGCCTGCGCAAAACCGGCAACGAGCGGGTGATGCAGCGCCTGGCCCAGGGCCAACCGCAACTGGCGCCGGAAAAAGCCGCCTGGACCGGCCTGGAGCGGGCCTTCCTGCGCGCCGGCCTGGGCCGCCCCACCGAGCGCCTGGGGCTGTGGCTGGCGGCGTGGGCGCTGCTGCTGATGCTCGGGTTTGTCCTCGAAGGCTGGGTGGGCCTCTTGGTGCTGGTGGTGCTGCCACCGTTGGTGGTGCGCCTGGTGATTGCTTGGCTGTACCGGCGCCGGGTCAACCGCATGATTGCCCAATTGCCGCCGCTGCTGGACCACACGGTGCGCAGCCTCAAGGCCGGGCGCACCCTGGCCGACGCGGTGCTGGGCGCCATCGAGGCCAGCAACGACCCGCTCAAGAGCGCCATGAGCCGCATCCAGCGCAACGTGCAACTGGGGGTCAACCTGCCCGAGGCCGCCAGCGACTTCGCCGAACTCTACGAACGGGACGAACTGCGCCTGTTCGCCCTGGGCCTGAAGGTCAACCACCGCTACGGCGGCAACGCCAGCGAACTGCTGGAAAACCTCATCAAGATGATCCGCGAGCGCGAACAGGGCGCGCGCCAACTCGCCGCCCTGACCGGCGAAACCCGCATGACCGCCGTGGTTCTGGCCGTGCTGCCGGTGGGCATGGTCGGCTACTTCATGCTCACCAACCCCCACTACATGCTCAGCATGTGGCACGACCCCAGCGGCCAGCGCATGCTCATCACCGCCGTGGTGCTGCAAGTGTCGGGCTGCCTGGTGCTGTGGCGCATGTTGCGGAGTATCTGAGATGGCCCTGCTCGCCGCTGCCCTGATGGTTGTCGCCGCCCTGGCCCTGGCACTGCTGGCCCTGCTGGGGCAAAAACGCCGCGAACGCCAGGTCGCCCAACGCCTGCAAGGGCACCTGGTGCGCGACAACAAACTGGGCAGTTGGCTGCGCCTGTTGGGCGACAGCCGTTTCGGCCAGCGCTCGGTGAGCCTGGACAACGAAACCCAACGGCTGCTCAACCGCCTCGGTTGGCGCAAGGCCAGCCAGCGCTCGCTGTACGCCGCCAGCCAGGTCGGCCTGCCCATCCTCGCGCTGTGCCTGGTGCTGCTGGCGCAAACCCTGTTTTTCCCCAACATCGAGCACCAGTGGCTGGCGCCGTTCTTCGCCCTGTGCCTGGGCTACCTGCTGCCCAAACGCCTGCTAGCGGCAGCGGCCAAACGCCGGCAAAGACAGATCAGCGTAGAAATCGCCACCTTCATTCCCTTGCTGCGCATCCTGTTCGAGTCGGGCATGGCGGTGGAGCAAGCCCTGCGGGTGCTGAGCGTGGAAGCGCGACGGCTGCTGCCGGAGCTGACCCAGGAACTGCGCATGATCCTGGCCCGGGTCGATTCGGGCCTGGAGCTGGGCCATGAACTGAACCTGTCGGCCAAGTTGCTGGACACCGACGAATTCACCGACACCTGCGTGATCCTCCAGCAACTGCTGCACCAGGGCGGCGGCGCGATGAAGTCGCTGCTGGCCCTCAAGCAACTGCTCGACGACCGGCGCCTGACGCACTTGCAGGAATACATCTCGAAAATGTCCGCCAAGATGTCCGTGGTGATGATGCTGTTTCTGTTCCCAGCCTTGCTGATCGTGCTCGCCGGGCCCGGGTTCACCGCCATCGCCCGCGCTTTTTCCTAGAGGGAACACCATGAAAAAACGCCTGATGATCGCCAGCCTGCTACTGCTCGGCGGCTGTGCCAGCAACGGCCAGGCACCTTGGGCGACGCTGGGCGCCGCCAGCAGTTGCGGCAAATTGAGTGCCGACCAGGAACTGGCCCTGAACCTGGCCGACGACATGGCCCGCGACGGCAAACTGCACGCCAGCCTGGCCAACCTGCAAAGCCTGCCCGACACCCTCAGCCAGGTGCGCCTGAGCAAGGCGCGGGTGTACCGCTTGCTCGGGCGCGGCGAGGCCAAAGCGCTGTACCAGAGCCTGGCCGGCGGTTGCCTGGCGGGCGAGGCCGAACATGGCCTGGGGCAACTGGCGGCGGCCCGCGGCGACAACGCCCAGGCCCTGGCCCACTTGCAACGCGCCGCCAGCCTGGCGCCCACCGACGAGAAAATCCGCAACGACCTGGGCGTGGTCTACCTCAACCAACTGCGCCTGAACGAGGCGCGCTTTGAATTCCTCACCGCCATGGAACTCAAGCAAAGCGACTCGCTGGCGGCGGTCAACCTGGTGACCCTGCTGCTGTATCAGGACAACTGGGCGCAAGCGGGCGAAGTGGTCAGCCGTGCCGGGTTGAGCCCGCAACAATTCACCCTGGCGCAATCGCGGGCCGAGCAACTCAAGGCCGGCGCCAAACCGGCCCCCGTCAAACCCGAACATGTGGCGACCACCAGCCACTTGCCTGTGACCCAAGCGAACCAGGAGTGGCCATGAAACGACTCACCCTGCTGTGCTGCGCCGCGCTGCTGGCCCTGCCCCAAAACGGCAACGCCATCGAACCCGGCCCCGCCTCCAAGCAACAACAGGAAACCGAAGGCTGGCTGCACCTGCAAAGCAGCAACGCCGCGCCCTCGCCCACACCGCAAACCGCCAGCAGCGCCGAACGGGAACTGGCCATGCAGCGCTGGCTCAAGAGCTACGAAGACCAGATACCGGATTTCTATGATGCGGATGTGGGTGGGGAGATCAGCAAGTAGGACACAGGCACCCAGGCACTGTGGGCCCGCCCCCACACAAGGCACAGGCAAAACCAAAATACCGCTGACACCGCAAAACCCTTGTGGGAGCGGGCCCGCCCGCGATGGCGCCGGTACATCCCACACACCTCCACTGCCTGGCCTACCGCCGTCGCGGCCACAGTGGGCCCGCTCCTACAGGGAGGATGTACTGCTCAGAAATACAGCAGGCTCAATGCGCCGTGACTTGGTGGCGCATGCCCGAGCGGCTCGGGGAGAGGGCTAGGGCCAGTTGGGTGCGGTTGTGCATGTGGGTCAGGCGCAATACCTGGGAGACGTAGAGCTTCACGGTGTTTTCGGTGATGCCCAGTTCGCAGGCGATCTGGTAGTTGGTCTGGCCTTTGCCCACCAGGCGCGCCACATCCAGTTGCCGGGGCGAGAGTTGGTGGAAGATCGCCGGGATTTCGTCCGGCTCCGCCTCGTTGGCCATGGGCGCCGGCGTGCCGGGGCTGCGGCGCACTTTGTCGAGGTCCTGGTAGAGGCCGTCGATGGAGGTGGAGAGGTCTTGCAGCTTTTGGTTGAGGTGGCCCAGTTGCAGGGTTTTCTGTCGCTCCTGCAGGGCAACTTCCTGGCGTTGCAGGCCTTGCAGCAGTTCGTCCAGGTCGATGGGTTTCTGGTAGTAGTCGGCGATCCCGGCGCGCAGCGCCTTGATGACGTCCTGTTTGTCGGCACGGCCGGTGAGCATGATGGCCTCGAACGCCCGTTGTTTGCCGGCAATGCGTTGCAGCGCCTGGACCAGTTCGATGCCGTCCATGTCGGGCATGTGCAGGTCGCACAGCACCAGGCCGATGTCGCAGTCTTCGTTAAAGCGCTCCAGCGCCTGGGGGCTGGATTCACACGGCACGCACCGATAACCGCTGCTTTCGAGAAACTCGCAGAGCTCTTCGACAATCAGTGGCTGGTCGTCGACCACGAGCACTTTCACCTGGGACGTTAGCTTGTTCACGCGAAACTCCATGCCTGGCAAGCCTGGGAGGGGGCAGCCTCTTCCTGTACCAATAGCCATAGGCTGTATAGGGTGTGATTTCAAAGTAAACGCACTTTGCCACTCTGTACATAAAGCGGCCGGGGCCACGCGACTAGTGGATCCAGGCCAGGGATAGCAGCAGGCCCAGCAAGACGAAGGGCGCGAAGGGTTGGTTTTTTGACTCTTTCGGGTCGAGCCACCGTACGTGCGCCCTAACCCGTTGACTCATAAGCGGCCAGACTTTTGGCGCGATCAACAGCCACAGCACGCTGACCGCCCCCGCGCCAATGAAGGTGCCGAGCAGGTGCAGGGTGTCGGTGGCCAGGCCCAGGGCGGCCATCAATTTCACGTCGCCAGCGCCCATGCGGCCCATGGCGTAGCCGGGCAAGGTCATGGCCGCCGCCAGTAAAAAGGCGAATACGCCTTGCTGGGCGCTGGCACCGATCCACGTGGTGTCGTTCCACAACAGGTAGACCAGGGCCACCACTGTTGCCCCGAGGGTCAAGCCATTGGAGATCTGCCGCTGCCGAGCATCCTGCGCAGCACAAAGCGCCAGCCACATGAATAGGAAAAAGGTGTGCATCAGGTAAAAAACGTCCCTTTTTGCCGAATGATTCTATGCTGACATTACGTCGTAGTTGTCAGGGTAGACGCGCGCATGAAAACCAGCCTGCCTAGAAAGCAAAAAGGCGCCGTAGCGATCGAATTCGCCTTGGTGTTCGTGATTTTTTTCGCGGTGTTTTATGGCCTCGTCACCTACAGCCTGCCGCTGCTGATGATGCAATCGTTCAACGAAGCCACCGCCGAGGCGGTGCGCCGCAGCGTGGCCCTGGACCCGGCCACGCCCAACTACAAGAGCGCCGTCGAAGCCCTGGCCAACGCGGTGCTGCGCCAGAAGCTGGAATGGCTGCCCAGCACGCTGAACATCACGTGGGGCGTGGACACCAGCGCCGACTACACCGCCGGCGTGCTCACCGCCAAGGTCAAGTACCCCAGCAGCAAGTTGAACCAGGTACTGCCCTTCCTCGTGCTGCCAGGCGTGGGCAAAGTGCCTAACCTGCCGGACTACCTGAGCGCCCAGTCGAGCCTGCAATTTTGAATTCCGGGGGACGATTGTTCGGCCGCTTGCTGGGCCGCAACCCGGCGTTGCTCAACGACCCCTGGGCAGCCCTGCCGGCGCCCAGTGTCGGCTTGCAGTTGTACCTGAACCACGACGGCGGCGTGCTGCACATGGCCGGGCCGCTGCGCCACATGCTGGCCCAGCTCCGGCCGCTGGACCGGCCGCCGCCGCTGCTGGATTTTCTGCTGCCCCACAGCGCCCTGGTGGTCGAAGGCACGCCCGGCGATTGGCTGGGCCACAGCCTGGACCTGGATTTCGCCAGCCTGATCGGCCCGCCCTTGCAGTTGCGCGGCTGGGTGTTGCCCCTGGCCGAGGGCTGGCTGTTACAACTGCTCGACATCAGCGACCTGCGCCAGGGCCGCCAGCAGGCGCAAAGCCGCGAACATTGCCAGAGCCTGGCCGCGCAAATCAGCCAGCAGTTGCGCCAGTGCAGCCTGTCGCGCCTGCCCCAGGTGCTGGGCGAACAACTGCAAATGATCGCCCAGCACTGGCACATCCCCTGCGTGGCGGTGGCGCTGCTCGATGAGCGCAATCAGGGCTGGCAGATCCACTGCCAATACCGCGCCCACGATGCCCCGCAGCTATGGCACGACGGCCAGTTGCTGGGCAGCAGCCTGGACAGCCTGAGCGGCAACACCCCCCTGCGCCTGAGCGTGCAGCAGGGGCTGAGCGAACACCCGCGCTTGCAAGGCCTGCTCGCCCACAGCGACGGCTGGCTGGTGCCGTACCGCGACGACCACGGTGTCGGCGCCTGGCTGCTGTGCGGTTTCTACCCGGTGTTGCAGCACGCCCCGGATTTGAGCGAGCGCGACTGGCTGCTGCTCACCGCCGCCCTCGCCGGGCCATTGCTCAGCCGCTTGCGCGAGCAGCGCCACCACCTGCAACTCGAACGCCTCGACGCCTTGCAAGGCCTGCTCGGCGCCGGGTGGTGGGAATGGCAGCAGACCGACAACCAGATCCACCTGGCGCCGCCGCTGGCCCACAGCCTGCAATTGCCAGCGGACACCTGGCAGTTGCCCCGCGAAGAGTGGCTGGCGCTGATCCACCCGGCCGAGCGCGAAGAACTCAACCGCCGCTTGCTCGACTTGCAGCAGCACGGCAAACCACTGGTGCTGAGCGTGCGCCTGCACCACGAGGAGGCCGAGCACGGGCCGCGGTGGTATCGCGTGCAGGGCCAGGCGTTGGGTGTGGGCGATGCTCGGCGGGTGGTCGGCTTCATGCTCGACATCAGCGACATCAAGAACCAGCAGCAACAGGCTGCCGCGGCCCACGCCCGGCTCGATAACCTGATCGCCAGTTCCCCGGCGGTGATCTACGTGCAGCGTTACGCACAAGGGGCGCTGGAGCCGAGCTTCTTCAGCGCCAGCCTGTTACCGCTGTTGGGCTGGACCCTGGCCGATTGCAGCGCTGCCGGCCTGCTGGAGCACTTGCACCCTGACGACCGCGAGGCGTATTTCCAGCGCACCCGGCAATTGCTGCGCGAGGGCTCGGTACGCAGCCGCTATCGCCTGCGCGACGCCGCGGGCAGCTACCACTGGCTGCTGGACGAAGCCAAGTTGCTGCGCGATGACCTCGGCCTGCCTGTGGAGGCGGTGGGCCTGTGGCTGGACATCACCGAGGCGACCCAGGCCGGCGAGCACGTGCGCCAAAGCGAGGAGCGCTACCGCATGCTGGTGGAGGATTCGCCAGCGATGATCTGCCGCTATCGCCCGGACTTAAGCCTGATCTTCGGCAATCGCCCCTTGGCCACTTACCTGGAATGCGCCCCCGAGGCGCTGCCGGGGGTCAACCTAGGCCAGTGGATGAGCGCCGAACAGCGCGAGGCCTTCGCCCAACGCATCGCCCAACTGACCCCGCAACGGCCCATCAGCACCGCCGAAATCAACCTGCAACTGCCCGGGCGCGCCAACGCCTGGTGGGTGTGGTCCGACCGCGGCGTGTTCGACGAGCACGGCCAGTTGCGAGAAGTGCAAGCCGTGGGCCGCGACAACACCGAGGTGCGCCGCGCCCAGCAGCAACTGACCCAGAGCGCGAAAATGGCCACCCTCGGCGAGATGGCCACGGGCCTGGCCCACGAGATCAACCAACCGCTGAACGTGATGCGCATGGCCGTGGTCAACGTGCTCAAGCGCCTGGACAGCGGCGACGCCGAGCCCGCGTACCTGCAAGACAAACTCAAGCGCATCGACGCGCAGATCCAGCGCGCTGCCCGGGTGGTGGACCACATGCGCGTGTTCGGCCGCCGCTCGGAGGTTGAGCAACAGCCGTTCGACCCGGCCCGCGCGGTGGAGGGCACCGTTGCGCTGTTGGGCGAAGGGTTGCGTGGCAAAGGCGTGGAACTGCGCATCAGTGAAGTGCCGTTTGCGGTGCAGGTGCACGGCCATGTCGATCAATTGGAGCAAGTGCTTATCAACCTGCTGGTCAACGCCCGCGATGCGCTGCTGAGCAAGCGCGAGGCCGACCGCCCGTTCAAGCCGTGGATCAGCGTGCACGCCGAGCGCGACGAAAACGCTGTGCGCCTGTGGGTGCAGGACAACGGCGGCGGCATCGACCCGCGCTTGCTGGAGCGCATCTTCGAGCCATTCTTCACCACCAAACCCGTGGGCGTGGGCACCGGCCTGGGGTTGTCGGTGAGCTACGGCATCATCGCCAACATGGGTGGGCGCCTGAGCGCCAGCAACACCGCCGACGGCGCGCGGTTTTGCGTGGAGCTGCCGCTGGTTTAGATGAGCAATTGCGCCCGCCCGCCGGCATGGCAACTGAGGTTGGCGCCCACTTCGGCATTGCCCAGGCTCACCCCCAAAACGCTCAACACGCTGTTGACGATAGGGTCCAGCAGCGGCCCGAGAATGCTTTTGATCGCCGTCACCAACGCCGCGCTGATATCGCTCAACAACCCCGCCACCCCGGCCAGGGCTGCCGCGCTGATGCCACCGCTGGGCGCGGCGTAGGAGGTCAACTGCACGCCGGTGAGGGTGTCGCCCAGGCTGGTGATGATGTTGGTGGTGGCCAGGCCTTTGTACAGCGGGCCCAGGCCGATATTGGGCGGTAGCGGGTAGGGAATGCTCTGGCTGCGCGAGGCCACGCTGGTTTGCACCTTGAGGTCGAGCCAGCCGCCGACGCTGGGGATGCGTGCCTCGCAGCCCAGGCCAATGAACAGCAGGGTGTAGCAGCGCTCGGTGCCGATATCCACCAGGCGCACCGGGTCGACCACAATGGCCGCCGCCGAAGAAAACGCCTGGGTGGCGTTCACCCGGCCTACCCCCAGGTTGGCCAGCGCCGTGGTGACCTGGGCGGTGAGGCTTTTGGAGGCGTCGGTGTCGCAGTTGTAGTCGGTGACAAAGCTCTTGGCCGGGGCTGCCTCCACGCTGACGTCCAGGCTGGAGATCAGTTGCAGCGAGGGGTGCACGCAGGGCTTGGTGAGGATGCACAGCAACGGGTCGAGCAGGGTCGTAAGCTTGAGGCCCAGCAGGTTGTTGACCACCCCCACCACCGGGGTCAGCACCTGGGACAAGCCGTTGGTCAGCGCGCTAATGTTTTTGAGTACCGGCAGGTCGAGGGTCACCAGGGTACGCACCTGGGCGGTGCGCACGAAGATCTGCCTGGCGGTCACCACCGGGCCGACGGCGGCGTATTCGGCCTTGGCCACTTTCGGGTTGCCGATGGCCGACATCTGCGGGGCCTCGATGACCTTGGTCTTGATCGTGACCGTGGCGACATTGGGCACGCCAACGCTGTAGTCCACCGAGACGGCGGTCTTGCTGTTGGACAACTGCGCCACGCCTTGTACCAATTGGAACAGTTGCAGGGTGGAATCCAACCCCGCCGTGGTGGTGCCGGTCTGCACCTTGATGAGGTCGCCCAGTTTGAGCAATTGCGTGTTGCGGCTTATCAGGCTCAGGGCCTGCATCGCCTGCAAGGTGACGGTAGCCACCGAGCCGTCCTTGGGCAGCACTTTGATCGCGGCGTCGAGCAGTTTGGTCGGCGACACATCGGTGGCGAGCAGGGTGTCGTAGTCGCCGGCCTTGACGTTGAGGTCCACCGCCAATTGATCGAGGAAGCTGAGCAACTTGATGTCGGTCTTGGCCAAGCCGTCCCAGCCCAGGGCGCTGATGTTCACCGTGCCGCCCAGCAGGCCGCCGACCACCGCGTTGAGCACGGCCGACTTGGTGCTATCGATGGTGCCCAGCACGGTGCGGATAGTCAGCATCGCCAAGGGCGAAGGCATGCCTGCCACCGCCGTGGCGCTGAGGGTGGTGGTGGTGGTCGCCGCGCGGCCGCTGAACAGGGCGCCCACGCCCGCGGCAATGCTGGTGGTGACGGTACGGGTGGCGACCACGCGGATGGCTTCGCTCTTGGCCGCATCCACGGCAAAGGTGCGCAGGTTTTGCCCATTCACGGTGAGCGCGCCGCACGTGGTGGCCAGGGTCTGGTTGGCGTCAACGGTGAAGCCGTTGCGGGTGGCGTTTTGCGCGGCGTAGGTGGCCGCGCTGGTGTCCGGGGTGCAATGGCCACCACGGCTGGCGGCTTCCAGGGCGGCCATGTCGGCCACGCGCTGGAGCTTGCGCTGCTCCAGGTACAGGCGGCCGCTGTCGACCACCACCAGCATCATCAATGCCGCCAACCCCAGAGTGATGGCCGCCACCAGGCCAATGGCCCCGCGTTGGCGGGTACGGCTGCTGCGTCCTGAACCGGGAGACATCGAGCACTCCTGTGCCGGCCTGAGGCCGAGCGCTTCCTCCGTTGATGCAGGGCAGTGTAGACAAGGCAGTGGCACTGCGCTGGCAACCGGCCAGCCCAGGCGACTGGCGGCGGCCGCCAGGGTTGAACCCCGCCGCCAGTGCGTGCATGGTTGTGCTTCGTCGCCAAAAACAACAATAAGGAACCGTCATGTTCGATATCAGCACGTTCCCCAAAGCCGATGCCGTGCGCCGGGCTGCCCAACTGAGTCAGGACGACTACCAGCGCCTGTACCGCCAATCCATCGACCATCCCGACACCTTCTGGGCCGAGCAGGCCAAGCGCTTCCTGGATTGGTCCACTCCCTGGCAGAGCGTGCAGCACAGCGACCTCACCCACGGTACCGCCACCTGGTTCGACGGTGGCGAGTTGAACGTCAGCTACAACTGCATCGACCGCCACCTGGCCACCCGTGGCGAGCAAGTCGCGCTGCTGTGGGAGGGCGATGACCCGGCGCAGTCAGCCAACATCACCTACCGCCAACTCCACGAACACGTCTGCCGTTTGGCCAACGTGCTGAAAAGCCGCGGCGTGAAAAAGGGCGACCGGGTGTGCATCTATATGCCGATGATCCCCGAGGCGGCCTACGCCATGCTCGCCTGCACCCGCATCGGCGCCGTGCATTCGGTGGTGTTCGGCGGCTTCTCCCCGGACGCCCTGCGCGACCGCATCCTCAACGCCGACTGCCGCACGGTGATAACCGCCGACCAGGGCGTGCGCGGCGGCAAATTCGTGCCCCTCAAGCAGAACGTCGATAAGGCCCTGCTCAGTTGCCCGAAAGTCAGCACCGTGCTGGTGGTGGAGCGCACGGGCGCCGAGGTCGACTGGACCCCGGGCCGCGATATTGGCTACCGCCAGGCCTGCGCCGAGGTAAGCGCCGACTGCCCGCCCGAGCCCATGGGCGCCGAAGCACCGCTGTTTATCCTCTACACCTCCGGCAGCACCGGCAAACCTAAAGGCGTGCTGCACACCACCGGCGGCTACCTGCTGCAAGCGGCGATGACCTTCAAGTACGTGCTCGACTACCGCGACGGCGAAGTGTTCTGGTGCACCGCCGACGTCGGTTGGGTCAGCGGCCACAGCTACATCGTCTATGGCCCGCTGGCCAACGGCGCCACCAGCCTGATGTTCGAGGGCATCCCCAGCTACCCCGACAGTTCGCGGTTCTGGCAGGTGATCGACAAGCACCAGGTGAATATTTTCTACACCGCGCCCACCGCCCTGCGCGCCCTGATGCGCGAAGGCGACGGGCCCCTGCAAGGCACCTCCCGCGCCAGCCTGCGCCTGCTGGGCAGCGTCGGCGAGCCGATCAACCCGCAAGCCTGGGACTGGTACTTCAACACCGTGGGCCAGCAGCGCTGCCCGATTGTCGACACCTGGTGGCAGACCGAAACCGGCGCCATCATGCTCAGCCCCCTGGCCAGCGCCCAACGCATCAAACCCGGTTGCGCGACACAACCGCTGTTCGGCGTGCAACCGGTGCTGCTGGATGAACAGGGCCGGGAAATCGACGGCGCCGGCAGCGGCATCCTGGCGATCAAGGCCAGTTGGCCGGGGCAGATCCGCAGCGTCTACGGCGACCCGCAACGCATGGTCGACACCTACTTCAAGCCCTACCCCGGCTACTACTTCACCGGCGACGGCGCACGCCGCGACGAGGACGGCGATTACTGGATCACCGGGCGCATCGACGACGTGATTAACGTCTCCGGCCACCGCATCGGCACCGCCGAAGTAGAAAGCGCCCTAGTGCTGCACGACAGCATCGCCGAAGCCGCCGTAGTGGGTTACCCCCACGACATCAAAGGCCAGGGCATCTACGCCTTCGTCACGCCGATAAACGGCATCGCCACCGACGACGCCCTGATGAAAGCACTGCGCGACCACGTCAGCCAGGAAATCGGCAGCTTCGCCAAACCGGACCTGATCCAATGGGCCCCGGCCTTGCCCAAAACCCGTTCGGGCAAGATCATGCGGCGCATCCTGCGCAAAATCGCCTGCAATGAACTGGACACCCTGGGCGACACCTCCACCCTGGCCGACTCCAGCGTGGTCGATGGCCTGATCGCCAAGCGCCTCAACACCTGACCCACCACGCGGCGCGCCGGCCGGGCGCGCCGCCCCTATCGAGCCGCCATGGACTTTATCCGCAACCGCATCGAAACCCAGATCATGAGCCTGAGCGGCCTGTCCCTAGGCCGACTGGACCTGGAAAACCCCAAGGGCGACCCGGGCCTGTTCGGCCCCGACTCCGTCAGTTGGCAGGTACACGGCGACTTCACCAGCATGCTCATCGGCGGCATCAGCGCCCTGCTGCTGCAGGCCCTGCATCCGCTGGCGCTGGCGGGGGTGTGGGACCACTCCAATTTCCGCCAGGACATGCTCGGGCGCCTGCGCCGCACCGGGCAGTTCATCTCCGGCACCACGTTCGGTTCACGTCAGGACGCCCAATGGCTGATCGATAAAGTGCGCACCATCCACCTGCAAGTGGTCGGCACCGCCCCTGACGGCCGCCCCTACGCCGCCAGCGACCCCGACCTGCTGACCTGGGTGCACGTGGCCGAGGTCAGCAGCTTCCTCGCCGCCCACCTGCGCTACCGCAACCCCGACCTCAGCCCCGCCGACCAGGACCGTTACTACGCCGAAATTGCCCTGATCGCCGAACAACTCGGCGCCCGCGACGTGCCCCGCTCGCGCCAGGAAGTGGCGACCTACCTGCAACGCCTGCGCCCGCAATTGCTGTGCGACGAACGCAGCCGCGAAGTGCTGCGCCTGCTCCTCGCCGCCCCGGCGCCGAGCCGCTTGGCCAAGCCCTTCGGCGCGCTGATGATGCAGGCCGGCATCGACCTGCTGCCGGATTGGGCCAGCGCCATGCTCGACGTGAGCCAAACCCCGCTGCAACGCTCGCTGATCCGCGCCAGCGTCAAACGCAGCGCGCCGGTGTTGCGCTGGGCAGTGCGCAACGGGTCGGTGCAAAGGGCCAAGCGGCGCATGGGGATTTCTGAGTGAGCGCCGGGGTGGGTGTGTAAACCCCTTGTGGGAGCGGGCCCTGCCCGCGATCGCGGTTTCAAGTACGCCATCGCGGGCAGGGCCCGCTCCCACACAACCCTGCTCCCACACTGCCCGCCCCCCAAGACAAGACCCGGGGAACACTTCCCGACCGCCCGGTTCGCAATTGGAACCCAGCGCCAGGTCTGTGCCACCATGGCGTTTTGACTTCACTTGAGGATCAGCGCCATGCAAGACGTCGTTATCGTTGCCGCCACCCGCACCGCCGTCGGCAGTTTCCAGGGCTCGCTCGCCAGCGTGCCGGCCGTGGAGTTGGGCGCTGCGGTGATCCGCCAATTGCTGGCCCACACTGGCCTGGACCCGGCCGAAGTGGATGAAGTGATCCTCGGCCAGGTGCTCACCGCGGGTTGCGGGCAGAACCCGGCACGCCAAGCAGCGATCAAGGCCGGCCTGCCCCACGCCGTGCCGGCGCTGACCCTGAACAAAGTCTGCGGTTCGGGCCTCAAGGCCCTGCACCTGGGCGCCCAGGCCATCCGCTGCGGCGACGCCGAGGTCATCATTGCCGGGGGCCAGGAGAACATGAGCCTGGCCCATTACGTCATGCCCGGCGCGCGCACCGGCCTGCGCATGGGCCACGCGCAAATGGTCGACACCCTGATTAGCGACGGCTTGTGGGATGCCTTCAACGATTACCACATGGGCATTACCGCCGAGAACCTCGTCGAAAAATACGCGATCAGCCGCGAAGACCAAGATGCCTTCGCCGCCAAATCCCAGCAAAAAGCCGTGGCCGCCATCGAGGCCGGGCGCTTTGCCGACGAAATCACCCCGATCCTGATTCCCCAACGCAAAGGCGAGCCGTTGGCCTTCGCCACCGACGAACAACCCCGCGCCGGCACCACCGCTGAGTCCCTGAGCAAGCTCAAACCTGCGTTCAAGAAGGACGGCACGGTGACCGCCGGCAATGCGTCGAGCCTCAACGACGGCGCCGCCGCCGTGCTGCTGATGAGCGCCGCCAAGGCCCAGGCCCTGGGCTTGCCGGTGCTGGCGACAATCGCTGCCTACGCCAATGCCGGCGTGGACCCGGCGATCATGGGCATCGGCCCGGTGTCGGCCACCCGCCGCTGCCTGGAAAAAGCAGGCTGGGCGTTGGCCGAGCTGGACCTGATCGAAGCCAACGAAGCCTTCGCCGCCCAAGCCCTGGCGGTAGGCCAGGAGCTGGGTTGGGACGCGGCCAAGGTCAACGTCAACGGCGGCGCCATTGCGCTGGGCCACCCGATTGGCGCTTCGGGCTGCCGCGTGCTGGTGAGCCTGCTGCACGAAATGCTCAAGCGCGACGCCAAAAAGGGCCTGGCCACCCTGTGCATCGGCGGCGGCCAAGGCGTGGCGCTGGCGATCGAGCGCTGATCGGCGGCACGCACACCAGGCTCCATTTGGGCGGCAGACCACGTAATATCGCCGCCCATGACTGCTATCAATTCCCCCTCGTACATTGGCCGTTTCGCCCCCACGCCCAGCGGCCACCTCCATTTCGGCTCGCTGGTCGCGGCCCTGGCCTCTTACCTCGACGCCCGCAGCGTGGGCGGGCGCTGGCTGCTGCGCATGGAAGACCTCGACCCGCCCCGGGAAGAACCCGGCGCCCAGGCCGCGATCCTCCACGCCCTGGAAAGCTACGGCTTTGAATGGGACGGCGCGATGGTGCGCCAGAGCGAGCGCCACGACGCCTACGCCCAGGTGCTCGATCGCCTGTTCCAGCAAGGGCTGGCCTACGCCTGCACCTGTTCGCGCAAGCAATTGGAGCCCTATGCCGGGATCTACCCTGGCCTGTGTCGCAACCTGGGCCACGCTCGCGAAGGCGCGGCCATCCGTCTGCGGGTGCCAGAGCTGGAATACCACTTTGAGGACCGCGTGCAAGGCCCGTTCCGCCAGCACCTGGGGCGCGAGGTCGGGGATTTCATCATCCGCCGCCGCGACGGGCTCTACGCCTATCAACTGGCGGTGGTGCTGGACGACGCCTGGCAAGGGGTTACCGACATCGTGCGCGGCGCCGACCTGCTGGACTCCACCCCGCGCCAGCTATACCTGCAAGAGCTGCTGGGCCTGGCGCAGCCGCGCTATCTGCACGTGCCACTCATCACCCAACCCGACGGGCACAAACTGGGCAAGTCGTATCGCTCACCGCCGCTGACCCGCGACCAGGCCACGCCTTTGCTGCTGCGCGCCCTGCGGGCCCTGGGGCAGAACCCCGGCACCGACCTGGGCGATGCCAGCCCCGGCGAGTTACTGGCCTGGGGCACCCGGCACTGGAACGCCGCACTGATCCCGCGCACCCCGGCGCTGCCCGAAGCGCAATTACGTTGACGGTGCTTGCAGCCGGGCGCCCATCCGTTACCATCGCCGCACGATTTCGGGCACGCGCATAAGAAAGAGAGGCCAGGATGTACATCTATCGTTTGGTCCTGCTCCTGGTAGTGGGGATCTATCTGTTCTCCCCGGCCATCATGGATTGGTGGATCGACGCCACGGGCGCCTGGTATCGCCCTTATCTGCTCTGGTTGATCCTGATTGTCGTGACCTTCATTTTGCAGAGCCAGAAAGATGCCGATGAGCTTTAGCCTGACCCAGATGATCCTGATTAGCGCCGCGTACCTGGCGGTGCTTTTCGGCGTGGCCTGGATCAGCGAACGCGGCATGATCCCGCGCTCGATCATCCGCCACCCGCTGACCTACACCCTGTCGCTGGGGGTTTACGCCAGTGCCTGGGCGTTCTACGGCACGGTGGGGCTGGCCTACCAGTACGGCTATGGCTTCCTGTCCAGTTACCTGGGGGTGTCGGGGGCGTTTTTGCTGGCGCCGGTGCTGCTGTACCCGATCCTGAAAATCACCCGCACCTATCAGTTGTCGTCGTTGGCCGACCTGTTCGCGTTCCGCTTTCGCAGCACCTGGGCCGGGGCGCTGACCACCCTCATCATGCTCATTGGCGTGTTGCCGCTGTTGGCCTTGCAGATCCAGGCCGTGGCCGACTCCATCGGCATCCTCACCCGCGAGCCGGTGCAACACCGCGTGGCCCTGAGCTTTTGCGCGCTGATTATTTTGTTCACGATTTTCTTCGGCTCGCGGCACATCGCCACCCGGGAAAAACACGAAGGCCTGGTGTTCGCGATTGCCTTTGAGTCGGTCATCAAGTTGATCGCCATCGGCGGCGTCGGCCTCTATGCCCTGTACGGCGTGTTCGACGGCCCGCAGCAACTGGAGCTGTGGCTGCTGCAAAACCAGACCGCCCTCGCCGCCCTGCACACGCCGTTGCAGGAAGGCCCGTGGCGCACCTTGCTGCTGGTGTTTTTCGCCTCGGCCATCGTGATGCCGCACATGTACCACATGACCTTCACCGAGAACCTCAACCCCCGTTCGCTGGTGAGCGCAAGCTGGGGCCTGCCGCTGTTTTTGCTGCTGATGAGCCTGGCAGTGCCGCTGATCCTGTGGGCGGGGCTGAAGCTGGGGGCCACCACCAACCCGGAATACTTCACCTTAGGGATAGGCATCGCCGCCAACAGCAAGGCCCTGGCCCTGCTGGCCTACATCGGCGGGCTGTCGGCGGCCAGCGGCCTGATTATCGTCACCACCCTGGCGCTGTCGGGCATGGCCCTCAACCACCTGGTGCTGCCGCTGTACCAGCCGCCCGCCGAGGGCAATATCTACCGCTGGCTGAAGTGGACGCGCCGGGCGCTGATCGTCGCGATCATCATGGCCGGCTACGGCTTCTACCTGATGCTGGGCGCCGAGCAAGACCTGGCCAACCTGGGCATCGTCGCCTTCGTCGCCACCTTGCAGTTCCTGCCGGGGGTGTTGTCGGTGCTGTACTGGCCCACCGCCAACCGCCGCGGTTTCATCGCCGGGCTCCTGGCCGGGACGCTGGTGTGGATGGTGACCATGCTGCTGCCGCTGATCGGCAACTTGCAGGGCTTCTATATACCCATCCTGAACATGATCTACGTGCTGGACGACACCAGTTGGCATATGGCGGCCATCGCCTCCCTGGCGGCCAACGTGCTGATGTTCACCCTGATCTCCCTGTTCACCAACGCCAGCGCCGAAGAGGCCAGCGCCGCCGAAGCCTGCGCGGTGGACAACGTGCGCCGCCCGCAACGGCGCGAATTGCACGCCGCCTCGCCTCAGGAATTCGCCACCCAACTGGCCAAGCCGTTGGGCGCCAAGGCCGCGCAAAAGGAAGTCGAGCAAGCGCTGCGCGACCTCTACCTGCCCTTCGACGAGCGCCGCCCCTATGCACTGCGGCGCCTGCGCGACCGCATCGAGGCCAACCTGTCCGGGTTGATGGGGCCGAGCGTGGCCCAGGACATGGTCGAAACCTTCCTGCCGTACAAGGCCGGCGGCGAAAACTACGTCACTGAAGACATCCACTTCATCGAAAGCCGTTTAGAGGACTACCACTCGCGCCTCACCGGCCTGGCCGCCGAACTCGATGCCCTGCGCCGCTATCACCGCCAGACCCTGCAAGAGCTGCCCATGGGCGTCTGCTCCCTGGCCAAGGACCAGGAAATCCTCATGTGGAACAAAGCCATGGAAGAGCTGACCGGCATCGCCGCCCAGCGCGTGGTGGGTTCGCGCCTGAGTACCCTGAGCGACCCGTGGCGGCAATTGCTGCAAGGTTTCATCGACCTGCCCGACGAGCACTTGCACAAGCAACACCTGGCCCTCGACGGCCAGACCCGTTGGCTGAACCTGCACAAAGCCGCCATCGACGAGCCCCTGGCGCCGGGCAACAGCGGCCTGGTGCTACTGGTCGAAGACCTCACCGACACGCAGATGCTCGAAGACAAACTGGTGCACTCCGAACGCCTGGCCAGCATCGGCCGGCTCGCGGCGGGGGTGGCCCACGAAATCGGCAACCCGATCACCGGCATCGCCTGCCTGGCGCAGAACCTGCGCGAAGAACGCGAGGACGACAGCGAGCTGACGGAAATCAGCGGGCAGATCCTCGAACAGACCAAGCGCGTCTCGCGCATCGTGCAGTCGCTGATGAGCTTTGCCCACGCCGGTGGCCACCAGCACAGCGACGAACCGGTATGCCTGGCCGAAGTCGCCCAAGACGCCATTGGCCTGCTGGCCCTGAACCGGCGCAATTTCGAAGTGCAGTTCTACAACCTGTGCGACCCCGAGCATTGGGTCTGCGGCGACCCGCAACGTTTGGCCCAGGTGCTTATCAACCTGCTGTCCAACGCCCGCGACGCCTCGCAACCGGGCAATGCCGTGCGGGTCAAGAGCGAAGCCAGCGAGCACACGGTCGACCTGATCGTGGAAGACGAAGGCAGCGGTATTCCCAAGAACATCGTCGACCGTTTGTTCGAACCCTTCTTTACCACCAAGGATCCTGGCGAGGGCACCGGTCTGGGCCTTGCTCTGGTCTATTCAATCGTTGAAGAGCATTATGGACAAATCACCATCGACAGCCCGGCTGACCTTGAAAGCCAACGCGGCACCCGTATTCGGGTAACCCTGCCACGTCATGTCGAAGCGACGTCCGCTGTGAACTGAGACCGTCGAGAGAATCGAATCAATGCCGCATATTTTGATCGTCGAAGACGAAACCATTATCCGCTCCGCCCTACGCCGCCTGCTGGAACGCAACCAGTACCAGGTCAGCGAGGCGGGTTCCGTGCAGGAAGCACAAGAACGATTCAGCATTCCCACCTTTGACCTGATCGTCAGTGACCTGCGCCTGCCGGGCGCCCCGGGCACCGAGCTGATAAAACTGGGCCAGGGCACCCCCGTGCTCATCATGACCAGCTATGCCAGCCTGCGCTCGGCGGTGGACTCGATGAAGATGGGCGCGGTGGACTACATCGCCAAGCCCTTCGACCACGACGAAATGCTCCAGGCCGTGGCGCGCATCCTGCGTGACCGCCAGTCGGCCCAGGCCAGCGGCGAAAAACCCGCCGGCAAGGCAGCCGCCGGCGGCGACAAGCCAGGCCCGGACAACAGCAACGGCGAGATCGGCATCATCGGCTCCTGCCCGCCGATGCAGGACCTCTACGTGAAGATCCGCAAAGTCGCGCCCACCGACTCCAATGTGCTGATCCAGGGCGAGTCCGGCACCGGCAAAGAGCTGGTGGCCCGTGCCCTGCACAACCTGTCGCGGCGCGCCAAGGCACCGATGATTTCGGTCAACTGCGCGGCCATCCCGGAAAGCCTGATCGAGTCCGAGCTGTTCGGCCACGAAAAAGGCGCGTTCACCGGCGCCAGCGCCGGGCGCGCGGGCCTGGTGGAAGCGGCGGACGGCGGCACGCTGTTCCTCGACGAAATCGGCGAACTGCCCCTCGAAGCCCAGGCCCGCTTGCTACGCGTGTTGCAGGAAGGGGAAATCCGCCGCGTCGGCTCGGTGCAGTCGCAAAAGGTCGATGTGCGCCTGATCGCCGCGACCCACCGCGACCTCAAGAGCCTGGCCAAGGTCGGCCAGTTCCGCGAAGACCTCTATTACCGCCTGCACGTGATTGCCCTGAAACTGCCCGCCCTGCGCGAGCGTGGCAGCGACGTCAACGAAATCGCCAGCGCCTTCCTGGCGCGCCAGAGCGCGCGGGTCAACAGCACCGACCTCACGTTTGCCCCAGACGCCGAGCAGGCGATCCGCCATTACTCCTGGCCGGGCAACGTGCGCGAACTGGAAAACGCCGTGGAACGCGCGGTGATCCTGTGCGAAAACCCGGAAATCAGTGCCGAACTGCTGGGCATCGACATCGAACTCAGCGACCTGGAAGACGACGACTTCATCGGCTTGGCACCACAACAGGGCAGCGCCAACACCACCAGCCACGAACCCACCGAAGACCTGTCCCTGGAAGACTACTTCCAGCATTTCGTCCTGGAGCACCAGGACCACATGACCGAGACAGAGCTGGCGCGCAAACTGGGGGTCAGCCGTAAATGCCTGTGGGAACGCCGCCAGCGCCTGGGTATTCCGCGGCGCAAGACGGGTGTGGCCAGCGAGAGCTGATCGGCGTCGCCAGGGGCGTGCGTTACAGGTAACGATGTGAAAAAACTGTTACCCGTTAACTTTCACGTAACAAAAACCGGGGCTTACGGTAACGAAGCCCCGGTTTTTTTGGGCCATGAAAAACCATCGACACCCAGCCAACCCCTTGTTTCATTGGGCTTTGCAAAAGTTGGCACGGCACCTGCTATGTATTCAGTACAAGAACAATAACAAGCAATGCACACGACAATAAAAATAAGACGAATCGACTCACGCACAATAAAAACAAGACGGCGAGAGGCGCAGCTAACTGATTCTTTTGGAGAGGCGTTGTATTTGGGGCTTGCCCCACAACCAGGCCGAGAACAATAAAAACTGTCCTAAGACAGAGCCTGAACTGGTTGGATCAATCGAGATCATTGCAACACAGCGATCAAAGCAATCCGTTTGCTCTTGACTCCCGATTGGGAGTGTCACAACGGTCAACAGCCTTGTGGCAAGGGCACTCAACAAAAACAAGAAGCCCGAAACCAATAATAAAAACAGAGCATGCAACTACTTCTTGGGGAGCTTCGGCTCCCCTTGTAGTTTCCGTAATTGCGCATTTCCCTTGCAGTTTGCCGCTTAAAACACGTGGCTGCTCCAGTCTCCTACACCATCCCCCGACTAAATGCTAGAATCCCCGCCCATCATGCGGTCATTCTTCGTTATGGCCGAACATTCCTTCAAACAGTGCATCCCATGCTGAAGAAGCTGTTCCAGTCATTCCGTTCTCCCCTGCGTCGCACACAGCACCTGCGTAGCACCCCTGAAGTGCTCAACAGCAGCCAACATTCGCTGCAAAAGGCGCAATTCAGCCGCTATGCGGTGAACATCGTCGAACGCCTGCAAAACGCCGGTTACCAGGCCTACCTGGTGGGTGGTTGCGTGCGCGACATGCTGCTCAACATCACCCCCAAGGACTTCGACGTCGCCACCAGCGCCACGCCCGAACAGGTCAAGGCCGAGTTTCGTAACGCGCGCATCATTGGCCGTCGGTTCAAATTGGTGCATATCCACTTTGGCCGCGAAATCATTGAAGTAGCGACCTTTCGCGCCAACCACCCGCAAGCCGATGAAGAGGAAGACAGCAACCAGTCCTCACGCAATGAAAGCGGGCGCATCCTGCGCGACAACGTCTACGGCACCCTGGAAGAAGACGCGCAACGCCGCGACTTCACCATCAATGCCCTGTACTACGACCCGGTCAGCGAGCGCATTCTCGATTACGCCAATGGCGTACACGACATCCGCAACCACCTGGTGCGCCTGATTGGCGACCCGCGCCAGCGCTACCAAGAAGACCCGGTACGCATGCTGCGGGCCGTGCGTTTCGCCGCCAAGCTCAATTTCGGCATCGAGAAGCACACCGCAGCGCCTATCCGCGACCTGGCGCCGATGCTGCGCGAAATCCCGTCGGCGCGCCTGTTCGAAGAAGTGCTCAAGCTGTTCCTGTCCGGCCACGCCGCCGACACCTTCGAGATGCTGGTCGACCTGCAACTGTTCGACCCGCTATTCCCGGCCAGTGCCGAGGCGCTGGAGCACAACCCGACCTACACCCACACGCTGATAAGCGAAGCGCTGATTAACACCGACCTGCGTATCAAGCAGAACAAACCGGTGACCCCAGCCTTCCTGTTCGCCGCCCTGCTCTGGCCGGCCCTGCCCGCCCGAGTGCTGCGCCTGCAAAGCCGCGGCATGCCGCCGATCCCGGCGATGCAGGAAGCCGCCCACGAGCTGATCGCCGAGCAATGCCAGCGCATCGCCATCCCCAAGCGCTTCACCCTGCCCATCCGCGAGATCTGGGACATGCAGGAACGCCTGCCCCGGCGCAGCGGCAAACGCGCCGACCTGCTGCTGGATAACCCGCGTTTCCGCGCTGGCTACGACTTTCTCCTGCTGCGCGAAAGCGCCGGCGAGCAGACCGATGGCCTGGGCGAATGGTGGACCGACTACCAGGACAGCAACGACAGCGAGCGCCGCGAGATGATTCGCGAGCTCAGCGGCAAGGACGACGGCACCGGCGCTGCCCCCCGCAAACGTCGGCGCAGTAGCGGCAGCAAGCGTAAACGCGCCGCCGGCGCCGACGACTAAACCGATGGAACGCATCTATATAGGCCTGGGCAGCAACCTGGCCGCCCCGGCCGAACAACTGCGCCACGCCCTCGAGGCCATGGCGCACCTGCCCCAGACCCGCCTCGTCGGCACGTCCGCGTTCTATCAAAGCGACTCCCTGCTCCCCGGCCAACCGCGCTACACCAACGCGGTCGCGGCGCTGGACAGCAGCCTTGAGCCGCTGCAACTGCTGGACGCGCTGCAAGCCATCGAAAACGACCAGGGCCGCGAACGCCTGGAACGCTGGGGCCCGCGCACCCTGGACCTGGATATCCTGCTGTTCGGCGATCGCCTGATCGACGAGCCGCGTCTCAAAGTCCCCCACTACCAAGTGCACCTGCGGGCATTTGTCCTCTATCCATTGGCGGAATTGGCACCCGCTGACTTGCGCCTGGCCGACGGCCGCATGCTCAAGGACTTGCTGGCCGATTGCCCGTTTGTCGGCCTCGAACGCCTGTAGCCTCGCTGTTTTATTGCTGAAACGCATCAGTAACAGGGGTAACACCGCAGACGTAACAACGCGGTAACACATCCAATTGACTTACCGAGTTCTCCTCACGACTATAGGCGTCCCGCTGCCGCCAACCCGGCGCTGAAGGGCGCAATCCAGGCCTTATAAGCACGACAACAGACCGTGCGCCTGTATAAACGAAGCATCACGCGCGTTACTCGCAGTAGTTTCCCGGCGCCTGAACGAGGACTTTTTCATGCCAGACACCACCCTGACCACCCTGCAAGGCCTCAAGCAAAAGGGCGAGAAAATCGCCATGTTGACCTGCTATGACGCCACGTTCGCCCAGGCCTGCTGCCAGGCTGGCGTGGATGTGCTGCTGGTCGGCGATTCCCTGGGCATGGTGTTGCAAGGCCATGACAGCACGCTGCCCGTCACCAACGCGGAGTTGGCTTACCACGTCGCGTGCGTCAAACGCGGCAACCAGGGCGCGATGATCGTCGCCGACCTGCCCTTCATGGCCTATGCCACCATCGAACAGGCCCTGCACAACAGCGGCCAACTGATGCAGGCCGGCGCCCACATGGTCAAGCTCGAAGGCGCCGCCTGGCTGGCCGAGCCCATCCGCCTGCTGGCCGAACGCGGCGTGCCGGTGTGCGCACACCTGGGCCTGACCCCGCAATCGGTCAACGTGCTGGGCGGCTATAAAGTGCAGGGGCGCAACGAAGCCCAGGCGCGGCAGATGCGCGCCGATGCCATTGCCCTGGAACAGGCCGGTGCGGCGATGATTTTGCTGGAATGCGTGCCGAGCGAACTGGCCGAAGAAATTTCCCACGCGGTAAAAGTGCCGGTGATCGGCATTGGCGCCGGCAGCGGCACCGACGGCCAAGTGCTGGTGATCCACGACATGCTCGGCCTGGCCCTGACCGGCCGCTCGCCCAAATTCGTGAAGAACTTCATGCAAGGCCAAGCCAGCATCCAGGATGCCTTGAGCGCCTACGTCAAGGAAGTCAAAGCTGTGACCTTCCCCGCCACCGAACACGGGTTTAGCGCATGAACATGGTCAGAACCGTGCGTGAACTGCGCGCCGCCGTCGCCCGCGCTCGCAGCGAAGGCAAACGCATTGGCCTGGTGCCCACCATGGGCAACCTGCACAGCGGCCACGCGGCGCTGGTCACCAAGGCCGCCCAACGCGTCGATTTCGTAGTGGCGAGCATTTTCGTCAACCCACTGCAATTCGGCGCTGGCGAAGACCTGGACAAGTACCCGCGCACCCTCGCCGCCGACCAGGAAACCCTGGTGCAGGCCGGGTGCCACCTGCTGTTCGCGCCCACAGTCGAGGAAATGTACCCCGACGGCATGGCCGGGCAGACCCGCGTCAGCGTTCCGCAACTGTCCGAAGGCCTGTGCGGTGCCAGCCGCCCCGGGCATTTCGAGGGGGTGGCGACGGTGGTCAGCAAGCTGTTCAACATGGTCCAGCCGGACCTGGCGATTTTCGGCCAGAAAGACTTCCAGCAACTGGCCGTGATCCGCGCTCTGGTGCATGACCTCAACCTGCCGATCCAGATCATCGGCGAGCCCACCGTGCGCGCCGAAGACGGCTTGGCGCTGTCCTCGCGCAACGGTTACCTGAGCGCCGAACAACGGGCCATCGCCCCAGCGCTGTATCGCAGCCTGAGCCAGATCGGCGCGGCCATCGAGCAGGGCGAACGCGACTACCCGGCGTTGCTGGCCGAGCAGAGCCGGGTACTGCAAGCCGCGGGTTTTCGTCCCGATTACCTGGAAATCCGCCACGCCCTGACCCTGCGCCCGGCCACCGGCGAAGACCGCGACCTAGTGATCCTGGCCGCCGCGTACCTGGGCCCGACACGGTTGATCGACAACTTGCATGTGAATCTGGATGCCTGAGGGGCATCCCCTGTGGGAGCACACAGGCCCTCCTCACCAGGGCCTGGTGCCGCCAAAATGCCCTCGCAGACAGCAATTGCTCCCCCTTCCCGCTTCGGGCAAACTGCGCGCCGATTCGGGGTTCTGACCAAGGAAACACTCATGCACGCCATCATGCTCAAGGCCAAGTTGCATCGCGCCGAAGTCACCCACGCCGTGCTGGATTACGAAGGCTCCTGCGCCATTGATGGCGAGTGGCTGGACCTGTCCGGTATCCGTGAATACGAACAGATCCAGATCTACAACGTCGACAACGGCGAACGCTTCACCACCTACGCGATCCGTGGCGAAGAAGGCTCGCGCATGATTTCGGTCAACGGCGCGGCGGCCCACAAGGCCAAGGTCGGCGACCGCGTCATCATCTGCGCCTACGCCCACTACAGCGAAGCCGAGTTGCTCAATTTCAAGCCACGCATGCTGTACATGGCGCCGGGCAACGAACTGAGCCACACCAGCAACGCCATCCCGGTCCAGGTCGCCTGAACCTTCGCGCAGCCCTGCGCACCCGCCCCGCCGGCAGCCAACCTGCCGGCGCCGGCCGTTGAAAATAGCCTCCGACAAAATCAAGACAGCTCCAGGCACAAGGTTTATGGTATTGGCCTTGCGCCAGTAAGCCGTGGTGGCGCAGCTTGACCGGATTTGTCTTGTACCGAACAGGACGTTCCGGGCCGTTCAGTGTCCAAAAGCCAGTCCAAGTTCAAGTTAAGGAACCCCGCAGCGATGGCGTACTACCGCACTCCCCATGACGTGACCGCTCTGCCTGCCTGGCAGGCGTTGAATGACCACCGCCAGGCCATGCAGGATTTCAGCATGCGCGAGGCGTTCAACAGCGATCCTCAGCGCTTTAGCCAGTTCACCCTGAGCAGCTGCGGGCTTTTGCTCGACTATTCGAAAAACCTGATTACCACCCAAACCCGCGAGCGCCTGGTGACCCTGGCCAACGAGGTCAAGCTCAAGGACGCCATCAAGGCGCTGTTCGACGGCGAAATCGTCAACTCCTCCGAAGGCCGCCCGGCGCTGCACACCGCCCTACGCCGCCCGGTGGGCGACAAGTTGTCGGTCAATGGCGTCAACGTCATGCCCGACGTGCACAAGGTGCTCAACCAGATCACCGAACTGGTGGGCCGCATCCACGATGGCCTGTGGCGCGGCTACACCGAAAAGCCAATCACCGACGTCGTCAACATCGGCATCGGCGGCTCGTTCCTCGGCCCGGAGCTGGTGTCTGAGGCATTGTTGTCCTACGCCCAGAAAGGCGTGCGCTGCCACTACCTGGCGAACATCGACGGCAGTGAGTTCCATGAACTGGCGCAGAAAATCCGCGCTGAAACGACGCTGTTCATCGTTTCGTCGAAATCCTTCAACACCCTCGAAACCCTGAAAAACGCCCAGGCCGCGCGCGCCTGGTACCTGGCCCAGGGCGGTTCCGAGGCAGAGCTGTACAAACACTTCATCGCGGTGTCGAGCAACAACGCCGCGGCCGTGGCGTTCGGCATCCGTGAAGAGAACATCTTCCCGATGTGGGACTGGGTCGGTGGGCGCTACTCACTGTGGTCGGCCATTGGCCTACCGATTGCCCTGGCCATCGGCATGTCCAACTTCAAGGAACTGCTGTCGGGTGCCTACACCATGGACCAGCATTTCCAGAACGCGCCGTTCGAGCAGAACATGCCGGTGCTGCTGGCACTGCTGGGCGTGTGGTACGGCAACTTCTGGGGCGCGCAAAGCCACGCGATCCTGCCGTACGACCACTACCTGCGCAACATCACCAAGCACTTGCAGCAACTGGACATGGAGTCCAACGGCAAGAGCGTGCGCCAGGACGGCACACCGGTGTCCACCGACACCGGGCCGGTGATCTGGGGCGGCGTCGGCTGCAACGGCCAGCACGCCTACCACCAGTTGCTGCACCAGGGCACCCAGTTGATCCCGGCCGATTTCATCGTGCCCATCGTCAGCTTCAACCCGGTGGCCGACCATCACCAGTGGTTGTACGCCAACTGCCTGTCCCAGAGCCAGGCCCTGATGCTGGGCAAGACCCGCGCCGAAGCCGAAGCCGAACTGCGCGACAAAGGCCTGAGCGAAGACGAAGTGCAGAAACTGGCGCCGCACAAAGTCATCCCCGGCAACCGCCCCAGCAACACCCTGGTGGTGGAGCGCATCAGCCCCCGTCGCCTCGGCGCGCTGGTGGCGCTGTACGAACACAAGGTCTTCGTGCAGAGCGTGATCTGGGGTATCAACGCCTTCGACCAATGGGGCGTGGAGTTGGGCAAGGAGCTGGGTAAAGGCGTCTACAACCGGTTGATCGGCAGCGAAGAAACCCCGGCCGACGATGCCTCGACCCAAGGTTTGATCGACTACTTCCGCGGGCGTCATCGCGGGTAAGCGGTCACCCTGCCACTTGCTGTGTGTGTATCTGTGGGAGCGAACCTGCTCGCGATAGCGGTTTTCAGCCAAACCATTAAGGGCTGATAGGCCGCCATCGCGAGCAGGCTCGCTCCCACAGTGTTTTTTGGCTCCGCCTTACCTGGGCGGATAGTTCGCCAGAATCCGGCTCACGGTCGCGCGCACGGCGGCGCTACGGTCGGCGGGGTTCGGGGAAGTGCTGAGCAGTTGCTCGTCGCTGCCGCGCCAGACCAGTTTGCCGTCCTTGCCGTCGAGCAGGTCGATCTGCAAGGTCGCCACCTTATAGGTCACGTTGCGGGTTTCGTTGTACATCGGCGCGCCCCAGTAGCCATTCCACGGGCCGCCCCAGGCGCTGCCGCCGTAGTTAGTGGTGACTTGCTGCTGGCGGTCTTCGACGATCAGGTAGGTCTGCACGTTCAGGTCCGCCCGCGCCCCGCTCGCTGCCGGGCGCAAGCCGCGCTGGTCCAGTTGTTCGCCCACTGCCTGGCGGATGCGTTGCTCGGTCAAGTCACTCTTGATCCGCGGGTCGTCGGGGCGGTACTGCAACGCGGGTTCTTTCCAGCTCCAACTGCGATAACCGGCAAAATCGCGGCTGGCATCGAAGTCGTGGTTGACCTGGTTCGATTGGCAAGCGCTGAGCAACACGGCACAAGCCAGTACAGCGACGTAACGCAGCATGATGTTTCTCCCATGGAAGACATGAACGCAAAACCCGATGGCTAGCTGGGAGGATACGCCGCCAGGGCGTTTTCCACAGCCTGGCGCAGCGCATCGACGCGCTCGCTCAGGCTGCCCTGGCTGCTGGCCTCGGCGCTGGCGCTCCAGACCGGTTGGCCGCTGGCGCCATCGAACAGGTGAACCCGCACCACCACCACTTCCACCTCATAGGTGCGCACGATGGGCACCGTGTTGTACATGCCATAGCCGTTGCCGTAGCGGTTGTAGCCACCATAGCCGCCATAGGCGTAATCGTCGCGGACTTGGCGCAGGCGTTTTTCCAGGTGCAAGTCGGCGCTGACCGACAAATCCGCCGGGCGGTTGTCGTGCACCGGGCGCAGCCCCCGTTGGTCGAGGGCGTCGCTGACCGCTTCGGCCACTTGCGCTGAATCGGCCCAGGCACTGCCGGCGGGCAGGCGCCCGTCGCGCCAGGCCCAGTTGCGGTAGCGCCCGTAGTCGCGCACGGGCGCCGGGTAGGCGCTGCGGTCGACGGTGTTGGCCGCTTGCGCCGGCGCGGGCGGCAGGGGTTTGGAGTCGGCGACATAAGGGTTCTGGCTTTGGCAGGCGCCAAGGCTCAGGCACAACAGCAGAAGACCAGCACCGCGTTTCATCTCGCGCTCCGTTGAGGGCTGCCTAGACGGGACGGCAGACCCAGTGCAAGTAACGCCCCAACCCGGCGAACGCCGGGTGGCGCCTGTGGGCCAGTTCCATTTCGAGCAAATCGGCCAGTTCGGCGCGGGCCTGGTACTCCACCGGCATGTAGTCGTGGAACACCCGCACCCCGCTTTGGCTTTCGACCTGCCACAGGCCTTCAAGTTGCGCCGCCAGTTCACGCGGATCAAGGGGCTGTTGCGGGGTCAGGCTTTGCTTTTCGCCGGCCATGTCGTTCTTGCGCATCTTGCGAAAATGCCCTTTGAGCAAGTTGCGGTAGATCAGCGCATCGCGGTTGTAGAACGCCAGGGACAACCAGCCATCGGCGCGGGTCAGTTGGTGCAGCACCGGCAGGATCGCGTGGGGTTCGGCCAGCCATTCCAGTACCGCGTGGCACAGCACCAGGTCATAGGGCTCGGTGAGTTGGCCGAGCAGGTCTTGCCACGGTGCCTGGATAAAGGTTGCGCTCTGCCCCGCCTCGGCAAAACGCTGGCGGGCGCCTGCGAGCATCGGTTCGGCCGGCTCGGCCAGGGTCACGTCATGGCCGCGCTGGGCCAGCCACAGCGACATGTGGCCCAGGCCCGCGCCGATATCCAGCACCCGCAGCGGCCGCTCGGGCAGGGTTTGGAGCAAATCCGCCTGGAGCACCGCCAGGCGAATCGCACCCTTGGCGCCGCCGTAGATTTTCTCGGCGAAGCGGGTCGCCAACTGGTCGAAATGCCGGTCGCTCATGCGCCGAACCGCCGTTCGCTGTCGGCCAGTTTGCTGCGTACCACGTCGTTCATGTCCAACCCCAGCTCGCTGCACAGCAGCAATAGATACAGCACGATGTCGCCCACTTCCTGGCCGGCGTGGGCCAGTTTGTCGGCGGGCAGTTGGCGCGATTGGTCTTCGCTGAGCCACTGGAAGATTTCCACCAGCTCGGCCATTTCCACGCTGGCAGCCATGGCCAGGTTTTTCGGGCTGTGGAAGGGCCGCCAATCGTTGCGATCACGGATGGCGTGCAGGCGTTGGGTGAGTTCTACAAGGTTCATCGGGTTCTCCTCAAGGCGCATAGCTTCGGGGGGTTGGGGTTGGGAAGCAACTGGTGGGTGGCTGGCGCGCGATTTGCGGTGGGTTCATCGCGAGCAGGCTCGCTCCCACAGGCCGATAACCGGCCCGCGATGGCGGCCTAACACTCAGTCCACCACATTGAACTCCACCCGTGCCGTCTGCCCGCCTTCGTCGAGCACGCTCAGTTGATAGCGCCCCACGTCGCCGAAAGTGGCGTTGATGCTGTCCTGGTGAGCGCTATCGCCCAGGGGCGCGCCGTTGACGAACCACCAGCGCCGGCCGTTGCCGCCCAGAGCCGAGAGTTTCAGGCGCAGCCGCTCTTGGCTGGCAGCCGGGCGGCGCAGTTGGTCGCCTTCGCGCACGCCGACAATCGACAGCGGTGCCGCCGCCGACAGCAGCGGCCCGGGGCAGCCAGGGTCGGTGGCCGGCAGGCGTGCCTCGCGGCGCTCGGCCCGGGGCAGCCAGGGTTCCAGCGGCGCCGGCCACAGCGCTACCTCGCGGGCCACGGCGCCGGGGCACTTGGCGTCCACCCGCAGGCCCTTGTCGTTGACCCAGATGTTTTCCAGCAGGCCCACGCCCAGCGGTTGGTCCAGCGCCTGCAAGGTGGGCGGCGTGGTGCCGTCCAACGTCCAGGCAAAGCGCTGGCGACGGCAATTGGGGTCGCTGCGGCTCAGCGGTTGGCCCAGGGGCCAGCAGATCGCCGCTACGCCGACATTAAGCGGCACCGCTTGCACCGGGGCGCTGATGCCACGCTGGCTGTCGCGGTTAATCAGCACGTCGTGCACTTGCAGCATCAACGGCGCCGCCGAGGCCAGGCCGAATTGCCCGGGCACCGGCGTGCCGTCGGGGCGGCCGATCCACACACCGATCAGGTAACGCGGGCCCACGCCCAGGGCCCAGGCGTCGCGAAAGCCGTAGCTGGTGCCGGTTTTCCAGGCCAGCACCGGGCGTTGCACCAGTTCGGCGCGCGGGTCGCGGTCGGGGCGGGCCTGGCCGCTGAGGATGCGCCGCACGATCCACGCCGCGCCCGGCGACAGCAGCGGCCGCTCGCGCAACTCATCGTCCGGTTGCAGGCGAATGGCCGCGCTCTTGCCGCCCCGGGCGAAGGCGCTGTAGCCGCTGACCAGGTCTTCCAGGCGACTGCCCGCGCCGCCGAGGATCAGCGACAGGTTCGGCTCGGCCAGGGCCGGCAGCGCCAGGGGCATGCCGCCGATGCGCATCTGCGCGGCAAAGCGCTTGGGCCCGTAGGCTTCGAGCAATTGCACGGCGGGCAGGTTGAGGGAGGTGGACAGCGCGCTGCTGGCCGGCACCGGGCCGCTGAAGCCCATGGAGAAGTTGCCGGGGCGGTAATCGCCGTAACGCCGGGGCACGTCCTGCAACAGCGACTCGGAATGGATCAGGCCCTCGTCCAGGGCCATACCGTAAAGGAACGGCTTGAGGGTCGAGCCCGGCGAGCGCAGGGCGCTAATCATGTCGACATGGCCGAAACGGCGGGCGTCGTTGATGTCCACCGAGCCCAGGTAGGCGCGCACCGCCATGGTCTGCGCCTCGACCACCAGAATCGCCGCCGACGTGTGCTCCGGCAGCCGCGCGCGCCAGCCCAGCAGCAGGTCTTCGAGGCGCCGCTGCAAGGTGGCATCGAGGGTGGTGCGGATCAGCGGTGGGCTGTCGGCGCGGTTCAGGCGCCGCGCCAGCAGAGGCGCCAGGCTCGGCTCCAGGCGCGGGGCCAGCAGCAACGGTTCTTCCAGGGCCTCATCCACCGCCGGTTGCGGCCAAATACCGAACTCGGCCAGGCGCCGCAGCACTTTGTCCCGCGCCACCTGGGCCCGCGCCGGGTGGCGATCGGGGCGCAAGCGGCTCGGCGCCTGGGGCAACACCGCCAGCAACGCGGCTTCGGCGTGGGTCAGGTGCAGCGGCGATTTACCCATGTACGCCCAACTGGCGGCCGCCACGCCTTGCAGGGTGCCGCCGAATGGCGCGCGGTTGAGGTACAGCGCGAGGATCTGGTTCTTGGACAGGTGCCACTCCAACTGCGCGGTGCGCCACAACTGGCGCAACTTGCCGTGCCAGGTCCGCGAATGGGGGTCGAGCAGGCGCGCCACCTGCATCGACAGAGTGCTGCCGCCCGACACCACGCGCCCACCCACTAGGTTCTGCCACGCGGCACGGCCCAGCGCCAGCGGGTTGACCCCGGGGTGGCGGTAGAACCAGCGGTCTTCGTAGGTCAGCAGGGCATCGAGGTAGTACGGCGACACTTGGTCGGTGGCCACCGGGTAGCGCCACACGCCGTTGGCATCGGCAAAACGCCACAACGGCGTGCCATCCTCGGCCAGCACCACGCGGGCGAGGTCGTCCTGGGGCAGCGGCAAGGGCCAGAGGCGGTCGGCCAGCCAAAGCAGGGCGAGCAGCAGCAACAGCGTGGCCGCCGCCCAGGGCAAAAACCGCAATAGACGCCGCCCTTTCTGAGGCAGCGGCTCCTCTTTACTGGCTGTGGCGCCGCTATCGCGGGCAAGCCCGCTCCCACAACGGGTTGGCTGCATAGCAGGGGGTTGCAGGCTCATGCGCGCAAGGCCATGGTGCTTGCGGAACTCGGCGCCGGTATCCGCGGCCCAAGGTTCAGGTCCGGCATTGCCGCCCACTTTTTCATCAGGATGCACATATGCAGGTAGAAAGCTTTTTCGAGTGGCTCGGCCAGGCGCTGGGCGCGGTGATCCGATTTATCGTCGATGGGTTGAGCGGGTTGTTCAATGCACTGACTCACGCGGGCGGCAATTTTGTCGAAGGGCTGTCGCAGACGCTGGGCATGGACACCTCAATCATCAGCATCCTGGCCCTGATCGTGGGCCTGATGCTGCTGTATTCGGCGATCCGCGCCTTTATGCGCGCCTCCATCATCATGGGGATCATCTGGCTGCTGCTGGGGTTGTGGCTGTTGAGCTGGGTTATTCATTGAGCGATGGCTGTAGTTGTAGCAAGCGGGCTCGCCCGCGCTGGAGTGCGTAGCGCTCCTGAATCGGTACTCAATGAGCGCCGATTACGACAGCGTCGCGGGCGAGCCCGCTTACTACACGATCACTCTCGCGGGCAAGCCCACTCCCACTGGGGCTTGCCCTACTCCTATCCGATCAACGCCCCTTGATAACCATCTGCGCCGGCGCATCCCCCACGGCCTGCCAGTTGGGACGGTACATCGACTCCACTTGCGGCGGCGGTACGCGGTAGGTGCCCGGGGTGACGGCACGCGCCAGGTACAGCAAGTGCGTGGTGCCGTAGCCGTCCAGGTTCAGGGCCGCGACGTAACGGTCATCGCGGAACTCCTGGTGCTTGAGCCCGGCGTTCTGCATCGATTCGCGCCATTCCTTGACCTTGCTGCTGGCGTTTTCCAGGCTGGCAGCGCTTTGCGCCAGGTTCTGGTTTTCCAGCTCCAGGCCGGCGGGCAGCAGGTCTACCACCAGGGCATCGGGCACGCGCTGCTTGGCGGCAACGGCAATGTGCACCAGCACCAGGTCGCCGCTGGCCAGGGCATTGAGGTTCAACGGCTGGCCGTTCATGCCCAGGTACTCGCGGCGGATGCTCAGGTTCTCGCCCCCTGCCACCGGCGCCTGCACCGGATAACCGGAAATGGTCAGTTGCTGATACACCGCTTCGCTGCCTTCATTGCGCAACGACAGCGGCGAGGCCAGCAGCGGGCCTTCGAGTTTCAACCCCGGTTGGTTGTTGTTCAGCTCGCGGGTTTCGCTGGCGCTACTCAGTTGCGCGGCCCAGCCGCTTTCCGGCTTGCCCAACAGGCCACGGCCGGCGAGGAACAGCGAGTTGCGTTCCTGGGTCGATAGGTACTGACTGGCCGCCAGTTGATCGGCCAGCTCGAACAGGCGTTCTTCACGCTTGCCCTTGGCCAGGTCGTTTTCTTCCAGCAGCGCCAGTATCAGCGCTTGATCGCGCAGCGGGCTGCCGTAGTCCGCAAGCCAGCTCTTGCTGCTGCGGGTGGCGGCCAGGCCGGCGATCAGGGCTTGGTCGGCGCGCGGCTGGTCGCCCATTTTCTGCAGGGCCACCGACAGTTGCACCAGCGGCAAGCCAGAGCGGGCGTCGGTGCGCCGCTCGAACAGGCTGCGCAGGGCGCCCAGCGGCGCCTGCTGGCTGCGGGCCAGAACCAGGCCGGCGTAGGCCTGCACGGCGAAGCGGGTATGTTCGGCGTTCTCGCTGTAATTGACTTCAATCAGGTTGCGTTCCTGCACATAACGCAGCAGGCGTTCGTTGGCCTTTTTCAGTGCCTCGGGCGGCACGGCGAAGCCTTGCTCGCGGGCGCGCAGCAGGAAATCGGTGACGTAGGCCGTCAGCCAGTATTCCTCTTCGCCGTCCGCGCCCCACAGGCCGAAGCTGCCGTTGTAGCGCTGCATGCCCAGCAGGCGTTCGATGCCCAGTTCGATCTTGCGTTTGCGCTCCGCCTCTGGCTCGCCTTCCAGGCCCAGGCGCTTGAGGCTCGCGGCGTCGGCGTAGAGCGAGGGGTAGAGGCCGCTGGTGGTTTGTTCCGAGCAGCCGTAGGGGTAGGCCTTGAGCGCACGGATCTGCTCGCCCAGGTTCAGCGGCGGGCGGCTTGACAGGCTGAGCAGGGCTTCGCGGCCGGCTGGTTCAAACGCCGCCAACTCGCCTTCGGGCAGGGTCCACGGCTGGTCCTTGAGCACGGCGCGGTAGTGCTTGAGCATCGCCGGGTAGGCCGGGCGCACGCCCAGGGTCCACTCGCGGGTGAACGGCGGCAGGTTCTCGCCCGGCAGGTCGAGGCCATTGACCAACACCTTGACCTTGCCCTGGCCAAAACCGCCCAGGGCCTGCACCGGGATCTGCAAGGTGGTGCGCTGGCCCTGGGCCAGTTGCACGCTATGGGTGGCTTCGCCCGGCAAGCTCAACTGGCCTTCGGCGCTCAGTTGCACCTGGAGCTTCTGCGCCTTGCCCGACAGGTTGGAGAGGTCCAGGGCGACTTTGGTCTGGTCGCCCCCGGCGAGGAAGCGCGGCGCCGACAATTCGGCGATCAGCGGCGCGGCAATCACAGTCTTGGCTTGTGCCATGCCGTAGCGCTCGTCGGTCCAGGCCTGGGCCATCAGGCGCAGTTCGCCGTTGAAGTCAGGGATGTTGACGCTGACTTCCCCTTCGCCCTGGGCGTTGAGAGTCACCGGCGCGCTTTGCAGGGCGACGATGGTGACGCTGGTGTCCGGGCGTTTACCGCCCTTGGCCAGCGCCGCGTCGCCACCAAAGGCCAGGCTGGCCAAGCGGCCCTGGCCGGCTTCGATCAACTGCCCATAAACGTCGAGTTGGTCGGCGCCGTAGGCCTTGCGCCCGAACAGGCTGGAGTACGGGTCGGGCGTGGGGTATTCGGTGATGTTGAGGATGCCCACATCCACCGCAGCCACCAGCACATGCACCTGTTTGGGCACGCTGCCATCGGCGTTTTTCGCCTGGATTTTCACGGTCAGCGGCTGTTTGGGGCGCATTTTTTCCGGCGCGCTGAGGGTCAGGCCCAATTTGCGTTGCGTGCGATCCAGCGGCAGGTGCAGCACGCCGACGGCGCGTTTGGGGGTGATGTTGGCCTTGCGCTCGCCCGGGCGGATCACCAAGGCGCTGACGTAGAGGTCATGGCGCGCCCATTTCGGGTCGAGCTGAATGGCGAAGCTCTTGCCCTCGGCCGGTACGTCGATTTCTTCCCACCACAGCGGGCCTTCGGCCGATTCCACCAACAGGTAGCCCTTGCCGGCGGCGGGCGGGGTCACCGTGACGTTGGCGGTGTCGCCATCACCGTAGGCGGGTTTGTCCAGGGCCAGTTTGACCTGGTCGGGGCGCACGGCACCGCCTTCGGCGTTGTCCTGGGCGCGGTAGCCGGCCCAGAAGCGCAGGCTGCTGACCAGCCCGGTCTGCGGGTCTTCGACCTCGACGCGGTACGGGCCCCACTCCACTTGGAAGCTGACCTTGGCGGTGTCGCCGGCCTTGATGTTCAGGCTCTGTTCGTCGAGGTTGAGGAATTTCTCGTTGAAGTGGTAGCTCCAGCCGTCACTGTCGGAGTAGTTCCAGTAGTAGTCGCGGCGCTCGCGCACCAGGCGCACCTTGAGCTGGTTGGCCGCCAGTTTTTGCCCTTGGTTGTTGGCCACCAGCAGCTCGAACTCCACCGGGCCGTCGCCGTCGGTTTCCTCGCCGTCGAACAGCGCACGGATACCCGGCAAACGCTCGGCCGGCCACACCGGTTGCACCACGCGGCGGGTGATGGGCCGCCCGCCCGACTCTTGCAGGCTGGCCTGGACGATCAGCTGCAGCGGCGACTTGGCCTCGGCCCATTTGCTTTCAAGGGCAATGACCGCTTCGCCGTCGGCATCGAGGGCGGTTTCTTCCAGCTCCAGGTCCTGGCTCAGTTCTTCCTCGGTGACCGAGCCGAACTGATAGCCGGGCAAGGCTTTTACCGCTTCGCGCAATGGCCGCACGTAGACCTGGCCACTGAGGCGGTTGCCCGCCGCCGGCGCGCCATAGAGGTAGCGGCCGTTGACGTTGATTTCGGCGGTGGCCGCCGGGGTGATCGGCGCGTCGCTGCCTTTGAGTTCCAGGGCCAGGCGTTCGGGAAGGAAGTCTTCGACGAGAAATTCATAGAGCTGGGGCTTGCCGTCGCCCAGGTCGAACACCAGTTGCCAGCGCCCGGTGGGCGCTTCGCCGGCCAGTTGCAGTTGATATTGGTAGAGGCCGGAAGCGTCGGCGTCCCAGACGAATTTGCGGCTGACCTGCTCGTCCGGGCGCCGTACTTCGACGCTGATGGGCTGCGGTTTGACGGCGTTACCGTCGTTATCGCGCAGCAAGGCGTTGAGCAGCACGGTTTCGCCGGGGCGGTAGAGGTCGCGGGGGCCGAACACGAAGAATTGCAGCGGATGGGCCTGGGGGCCGCCGATGTCGAATTCGGCCAGGTCCAGCGCGGCGCTGTTGAGGCGCAGCAGGCTGGTCTGTTCACCCTGGTGGGCGAGCAGCACTTCGGCTTTTTTCGGCAGCGGCAACTGGGCGTGGCCGCCCTTCTCGGTCTTGCCCTGGCCAACCACGCGACCTTCGTTGTCGAGCAGTTCCAGGCTGACGCCGTCCAGGGCCTTGCCGCCCTCCAGCGCCTGGGCGAACACATCGATGCGGTTCTGGTAACGGTGCACCGACACGCCGATGTCACTGAGGGTGAAGAGCGTGGCCGGTTGCGAATAGTTGTAGGTGCCCGAGGCGCGCATCACCGCCAGGTACACGCCCGGCTGTTGCAGGGGCTTGAGGCCGGCGATGGGCAGCAGCAGGGTTTCGCGGGTGTTGCGCGCCGGGTTGAGGTCGAAACGCCCGCCGTAGACCAGTTCGGCCATGGGCAGTAATTCACGCGACTCGTAGCTTTGCAGGCTGGTGCTGCGCCCCCACTGGGCGAGGAATGCGGGCAAGGATTCGGGCTTGATGCGGAAGAACTCGACGTCGATCTTGTCGACGTTCAGCGCGATCACCGGCAGGCCTTCGGCCAGGCGCGTGGGCAGCAGGGTGCCACGGCTGGCGAAACCGACGGTGGCTTGCAGGTCGCGGGTTTCCAGGCGGCTGATGTGCTCGGCGGCGAGAGTTGCCTCGTTCACCGCGCGCAGCCCGGCGTCAACGGTGAGCACCAGTTTGCGCTGCGGCTCCAGGTGGCGCAGGCGCAGTTCCATCAGGTTATCCGACAGCTCCCAGGCGCCATCGACCTTGCCGGACTTGCTGTCCACCAGGTGCACGCGGTCGGCGAACTTCTGCTGCGGGTCCAGGGGGATGGAAAAACTCACCGACAGGGTGCTGGCACCATCCAGTTGCACCTCGGAGACGTCCACCACGCTTAACTCGCGCCCGGCGTAACGCTGCTTGAGCGCGCTCACATCCGGCGCAGCTTTGGCGGCAGCGGCAGGCGCGGCCGTCGAGGCGGCGGGCGGGGCCGGGTCGGGGGTCGAAGAATCGCAAGCGCTTAGCAGCGCAAGCGCGCAAGCCAGGAACAGTCCTTTGTTAAGCATGGGGCACTCATCGGCAGGGGCATCGAGGGGTTGAACTATATATCACCAGCGCCCACACGGCTGTGGCGCCGCTCACATTGACCGACAGAGGGCGGTTTGGTTCGCGGGCGTGGCTGATTTCCCCGTAGCAAACGGGTTTGCCCGCGCGGGGGTGCGCAGCAACCCCATGGCGACGTTATGCCGTGGCATTTTTACGGCCGCCGCGCAGCCGAGCGCGGGCTGTGCGCCGGGGGGCGGGCAGCTACAATGCCGCCTCTTGCCTGGAGCCCTTCATGTCTACCCTGCTTAGCGATTGGCGTCACCGCCCCACCCACCGGCGCGTCTGGGCGTTGGCGGCACCGATGATTCTGTCGAACATTTCGGTGCCCTTGGTGGCGTTGGTGGACAGCACGGTGATCGGCCATCTGCCCCACGCCCATCAGTTGGGCGCAGTCGCGGTGGGCGCCAGCCTCTACACCTTCCTTGCCTGGGCGATGGGGTTCCTGCGCATGGGTTCCACCGGGTTCGCCGCCCAGGCGGCCGGGCGCGGCGATGGCGCCGCGTTGCGCCAGGTGCTGTTGCAGGGGCTGTTGCTGGCCATGGGCATGTCGGTGCTGCTGGGGGCGCTGGGAGTTCCGCTGAGTGGCGTGGCCCTGCACTTTATGCAGCCGTCCGCCGAGCTGGACCAGCTCACCCGCGACTTCTTCCACACCCGCCTCTTCGGCTTGCCCGCCGCGCTGGCCAGTTATGCCCTGGTGGGCTGGTTCCTGGGCACCCAGAACGCCCGGGCGCCGCTGGCGATTCTGCTGAGCACCAACCTGGTCAACATCGTGCTGAACCTGTGGTTCGTGCTGGAGCTGGACTGGGGCGTGGTCGGTTCGGCGCGGGCCTCGGTGATTGCCGAGTGGACCGGCGCCCTGATCGGCCTGGCCATGACCCGCAAAGCCCTGCGCGCCTACCCCGGGCACATTGCCTGGGCCGCGCTGGCGTTGTGGCAGAGCTGGCGGCCGTTGCTGGCGGTGAACCGCGACATTTTTATCCGCAGCCTCGCGTTGCAGTCGGTGTTTTTTCTTATCACGGTGCAAGGCGCGCGGCTGGGGGACGCCACGGTGGCCGCCAACGCCTTGTTGCTTAACGGCCTGCTGCTCACCGCCCATGCGCTGGACGGCTTGGCCCACGCGGTAGAGGCACTGTGTGGGCATGCCATCGGCGCCCGCGACCGGCCGGCCTTGCGCCGCGCACTGGTGGTGGCCTGCGGTTGGTCGCTGCTGGCCAGCCTGGGCTTTGCCGCGCTGTTCGGCCTGGGCGGCCATTTGTTTATCCAGATGCAGACCGACATGCCCGACGTGCGCCAGACCGCGTTCGAGTACCTGCCTTACCTGGCACTGCTGCCGTTGATCGCGGTGTGGAGCTATCTGCTGGACGGCTTGTTCATCGGCGCCACCCGCGCCCGGGAAATGCGCAACGGCATGCTGTTAACGATGCTGCTGGTGCTGCCCTTCGCTTGGGGGCTACAAGGGCTGGGCAACCATGGGCTGTGGTTGACGTTCCTACTGTTCATGCTGCTGCGCAGTGCAACCCTGGCGGTCATCGCCTGGCGCTTGCAGGCCCGCGACCAATGGTTTATCGCCGGCGCCCACTAACCCGAACGCCCCTCCCACACCTGACGCAACCGGGCCAGGCGTTCGCTGGCGCTGCCCGCCGGGCCTTCGGGCACGCTGGCGTAGGGGTAGCGCAGGCGAAGGCGCAGCCAGTCATCGAGCAGCCCATGCTCGCAAAAACCGTGGCGCAGGCCCTCTTGCAAGTGGCCCCAGATCACCTCGTATTCAAGCTCGGTGTCCAGGCTCCATTGGTAGGCGTGGCGCTCCAGCAGGCATTCTTGCAACTTGCCTTGCTGGCGGCTGTTGAGGCTTTGCTCAATGCGCAAGCGGTGCCCGGGCAGCGCGGGGTTGGTCAGTTGCTGCCAGCCGAGGCTGCCGACCGCTTTGTCGGCCCAGGTGCCGCCATGCCAGAACAGCAGCTCGACCGGCCCCAGCCAGCGGCTCAGTTCGGTGGCATCGCAGGCGTCGAAAAAATAGCTGGCGGTTTGCGGGTTGTAGTAGCTGAGCAACCCCTTGAAGTGCAGGCCGATGGTCACCGTGAGCATGCGCCGCAAATGGCCCAACAGGGTGGGCAGCGAGGCGTTGCTGCCCAGGAATAACCCTGGCCAGGCCAGAGGTTGGCTACGGCACAGCACGGCCAGCGCGGGGTGGCGCTCCAGGTCGATCAGCACCGGCCCCTGCTGCGCCAACGCGCGCAAATCGGTGGCCTCGAACAGCGCGTGCCAGTGCCCGTCCAGCAGGTGCGCCTGTTGGCGGGCCTGGGGCGAACCGGGTACATCGAGCAAGAACCACTGCGCCGCCTGCTGCGGGATCTGTGCCGGGTTCATGCCGCACCACTCTGGCGGAACCGGGCCAGCGCCCGACAGGTACAGACCCGCTCCCGGCAGTGTTTGTAACTGCCGCCGGCCGGCAGCATGCACAGCATCACCAGCGGGTGGCCACCTTGCAGCAGCTCCAGCAAACCTTGCTGGCCCTCGCCTTCATCGCTATGCCCCGATTGCGCCGGGCGGGCGTCCAGCACCACTTGCGCGCCGCACAGGTCAAGCCCGTCACCTTGGGTCTTGACCTGACTCTGGCCGACATTGAATTGCAACTCGCCATCGCCCTTTATCACCAGTTCCAGGTCGCCGGTCACTTCAATGCCACGCCCGGCCTCCATGAACTGGGTGCGGTCCAGGGTCGCTTCGATCACGGCGCGGTCCGGCTCCTGAGGCGGGATCATCCATTGCCCGGCATCTGCGGCCGGTACCTGCTGCCCCGCCAGGTAGCCAATAATCAGCGGGCGGTCAGGGTTGCCTTCGGCAAAACTGACCAGCACCTCCACACCGGGCAGCAAGCCCTTGATCGCTTCCTCAGTGAGCAGCGGCGACACCGCCACCCAGCAGTAGTCCGTGGCGGCCCCGCGCCCCGAGTACAGCCATTCAAAACGCAACGCCACCCGCCCCTGGGCAGCATGCACAGACTGATCGCCCAGAGGCTCGACCACCCACGCCCGCTGGACGATGCCTGTCAGCGGCTCGGCCGGCGGGTGGGCGGGCATGTAGGGCATGTCCAGGGGGTGGGCGCGGAAATGGTTGCGATAACCGCCGCTGTCGGCCGTATCGGGTGCTCCCCAGCGCCCGCCCTGGTGCTGCACGCCCGTCAGCAGCCACAGGCGGTTCCAGGCGCTGCGGCTGTGCCCGGCCAGCGGCAGGATGACGCCGCTGCGCAGGTCCACCAGGTCACTGTGGCCTTCGACCGGGCCGGGGCTGCCCAGCCCGAGGGGTTCGCGCAATTGCAGGTGGAAGCGCTCCGTGCCCAGCAGGCGCGGCGGTTGCCGGGCGAAAGCCTGGTGGGTGTCGGCAAACACCAGGCAATGGCCGGCCCGGTGGTGCTCGAAGTGGTAGTGGATGTTTTCCTGGGCGCACAGGCGCTGGAGAAATTGCAGGTCGGTCTCGCTGTACTGCGTGCAGTAGTCGCGCACCGGGTAGTCGCCGACCAGGTCGAAACGCCAGCCCTCCTGGTGAATGCCGTGCTCGCGCAACACTTGCATGAGGATTTGCGGCACGCCCAGGTCACTGAACACCCGCTGATTGAAGCGCTGCCCCAGGCACGCCAGTTTCGGCCCCAGGCGCAAGCGGCATACGGCGGGCCGGGCCAAGGGGTCGGCCTGGACCACGCCGTGGATTTGCCCGTGGATGCCGCAACGGCCGTCCATGTGCAAGTAGGCATCGCGGTACATCAGGCGCCCGGCGTCAGGTGCCAAGTCGCCCACCTGCACCTGCAGGTCGAAGACAAAGGGTGTGCTAATGGCCTCGGTGCCCGTGAACGCCAGCACCTCGAAGCCGCGGCCCTGGCCCGCTATATCCAGACGAAATAAAGGCTCGCAGGCTGGATCAGGCATTGGCGTCTCTCTAACAGGAAGGGCGACTGGGGATTCTCTCCGAGAGACCGGTTCGAGTAGAGAGCAAGAGGGCAGATCAGGAACAGACCTACACAAAAAACAGACAAACCTACTGGAGCGTTAGGGCAACCCTCGGGTCGCCTGAAAAACCCCTTACATATAGAGGAAAAACCGTACACGCCAAATCGAAAACGCCCCGCATAGGCGGGGCGTTTTCAGGCATAACGAGGCTGCTACCTCAAGACGACAGGTACGACGAACGCGTCAGACCCAGGCGCAACGCATCCAGGTATTGGGTGCGCTCGGCGGCCGTGATCTTGGCGCTGGCCACTTTGTCGCGATAGTGGGTCATCAACTCCTCGGGCGACAAATGCACATAGCGCAGCATGTCCTCGATGGTGTCGTGGGTCTCGATGCCGGCGTGGTACACCGTGCCGTTGGGGTTCTGGTAGATGTTCACCGAGTCGGTGTCACCGAACAGGTTGTGCATGTCGCCGAGGATTTCCTGGTAAGCGCCCACCAGGAAGATGCCCAGCAGATAATCCTCGCCTTCGTTCAAGCCATGGACCGGCAGGCTGGTCTCGATGCTCTGCTCGTCGACGTACTGCTTGATCTTGCCGTCGGAGTCGCAGGTCAGGTCTTGCAGCACCGCGCGGCGCAGCGGCTCTTCATCGAGGCGGTGCAGCGGCAGGATCGGCAGCACCTGGCCGATGGCCCAGGTGTCGGGCAGGCTCTGGAACACCGAGAAGTTGCAGATGTACTTGTCGGCCAACTTGTCGTTGAGTTCGTCCAGCACCTGGCGGTGGGAGCGTTGGCGGGCCTTGAGGGAGTTGTGCAGGCGCCGGCACACGGCGAAGTAGCACTGCTCGGCCAAGGCTTTTTCGGCCAGGGTCAACTTGCCATCGGCGTACTGGGCGGCCACATCGCTCATGTAGTGGGTGGCGCGCCAGTAGGTTTCGGTGACCATCTCAATATCGGTCGGGCCCAAAAGGTCCACCAGCCATTGCACGGTTTCCGGCAGGTTTTCCTTGTTCTCGATCACCGGCACGTCGTCGTTGTGTTTCTCGACATCGGTGACCTGCACCACCAGCATGGCGTGGTGCGCGGTCAGGGAACGGCCGCTCTCGGAGAAGATGTTGGGGTGCGGCAGGTTCTGCGCGTCGCAGAACTCCTTGAGCATGCCGACCACGACACCGGCGTAGTCGTCCATGTCGTAGTTGATCGAACTGGCGTTGCGCGAATGAGTGCCGTCGTAGTCCACGCCCAGACCACCACCGACGTCGATGTGATCGACCGGCAGGCCCAGGTTGCGCAACTCGCCGTAGTAGCGGATAGCTTCCTTGAAGCCGTGCTGGTAGTCCGCCAGGTTGGCGATCTGCGAACCCATGTGAAAGTGCAGCAGGCGGATGCCTTGGTCCAGGCCCGCGTCGCGGAAACGCTCGACCACCGACAGCAGTTGCGCGGCCGACAAGCCGAACTTGGATTTCTCACCGCCGGTGTCTGCCCACTTGCTCGACGCCAACGACGACAGACGCACCCGCAGGCCGACCTGAGGCTTGACCTTGAGGGCCTTGGCTTCTTCGATCACCAGTTCAACTTCGGACTCTTTCTCGATCACGATGAACACGTTGTGACCCAGCTTCTGCCCCATCAGGGCCAGGCGAATGAACTCGCGGTCCTTGTAGCCGTTGCAAACGATGGTGCCGCCCTTGGGCGCCAGGGCCAGCACCGCCAGCAGCTCCGGCTTGGAGCCGGCTTCCAGGCCGATGGACACGTCCTGGGTGGCGATGATGTTCTCGATCACCGCCTCTTGCTGGTTGACCTTGATCGGGTACAGCGCGGTGTATTTGCTCTGGTATTCCAGGCGCGCGATGTTGGCGTCGAAGGCGCCGGTCAGTTGGCGTACGCGGTCTTGCAGGATATCGGGGAAGCGCACCAGCAACGGCAGCGACAAACCGCTTTGGCGCAGTTGATCGACTTGCTCGTACAGATCGATAGGCGAGCTGTTCGGGCCGTTCGGACGAACTTCGACGCGACCGGCGTCATTGATCGCGAAATATCCGGCCCCCCAATGGCGAATCCCGTAAACACTGCGGCTGTCCGCAACTGTCCATTGGCTGCCATCGTCTTTGCGTGTGCGTCGTACGGACATCGAAGTCCCCTATAAATGAAGTCAAAGAGCACCGGCCCAATCAGAGGCTGGCGCAGTCTAGAGAATGAAAGTGACGGTTTGCCTGTAAGGGAGGTAGACCTCGCTGCCAGGACAGAGTTTAGAAACCAGTCAGAACAGGCTCTGTGAAAACCATGGAGACGACGCCAAGCCCTGTAGGAAAACAGGACAAAGAGTCAAGCCGAGGTGGTTTTCACAGAGGCTGCTAGCCGCCGGACTTCTTCGCCTTGAAGCCGTGCTTGAGCAACTCGGCCAGCAGCAGTTCGACGTGATCGCCCTGGATCTCGATGACCCCGTCCTTCAACGCCCCGCCCGTGCCGCAGCGCTTTTTCAGGCTGGTGGCCAGGTCTTTGAGCGCGTCTTCGGCCAGCGGCACGCCGCTGATGGTGGTCACGGTCTTGCCGCCACGGCCCTTGCTTTCGCGGCGCACGCGGGCAATGCCGTCGCCGGCCGGGAGCAGGGTCTGTTTGCAGATACAGGCCGCCACGGGCTGGCTACAGTCCGGGCAGTGGCGACCTGCGTCGGTGGAAAATACCAAGCCACCGAGGGCGGCGAAGGATGCGGCTTTTTTGGCCACCGGCAATCCTCTTGTGAGGACAAAGACTGGTCGAAGCACTTTGGCAAGGGCCCTCGACCGCGAAGCCCCACTCAGGCAGGGGCAGCGCTACTGAACCGGGCCAGGCCGGTGCAGCTTGAAAAGTCGCGCAGTGTAACGGCAAATTGCCTACTTGCTAAGAGCCAATTCGCGCAAATTTATGCGACTTTTGCGACTCGCTAAGCAGAGGGTCCGCGGGTGTCTGGCTATAGCGGTCGTTTCAGGTAGCGCTGCAATGCCGCCAGGGAGTCTGGGCAGTAGGGCTTTTCCTTGATCTCGCGCAGCACCACGTCCATGGGCAGGAAATGAGCCCGCTGCACTTCCTCGGGCTGCAAGCGCAACGGGCCGTCCCAGACCGCGGAAAACGCCGAGCACCACAGGCGATTGCCCGTGTCCTCGAAGTAGAAATGGTCGTGGGCGGTCAACTCGACACCGGCCACGCCCAGCTCTTCTTCCAGTTCCCGAGCCGCCGATTCGGCGTAGGTTTCGCCCGCCGCCACCATGCCCCCTGCCGCCACGTCCCAATAAGCGGGGTAGATGGCTTTGCTCTCGGTGCGCTGGTGCACGCACAGCTCACCGGCAGAGTTGAACAGCAGGATGTACGTACCGCGCCCGATCAGGCCGCGTTCGCGCAAGTCACGTCGCACCAGGGCGCCGAGCAGGTTGTCCTGCTCGTCGACCCAGGCGATGGTTTCGGCATCGGAGGCCGCCCGGTGGGCCGCCTCGTTGGACGCATCGACCATGGTTCAGCCCTGGGACAGCAGCTGACGCAAGTCGATGACCGCGGCATTGGCCCGGGAAATGTAATTGGCCATCACCAGCGAGTGGTTGGCCAGCACGCCGAAGCCGCTGCCGTTGAGAATCATCGGGCTCCACACCGGCTCCTGGGACGCCTCCAGTTCACGGATGATCTGGCGCACGCTGACCGTGGCGTTTTTCTTGGCCAGCACGTCGGCGAAATCGACTTCGATGGCGCGCAGCAAGTGGGACAAGGCCCAAGCCTGGCCACGGGCCTCGTAGAACACGTTGTCGATCTGCATCCATGGCGTTTCCACCACTTCTTCGTCCACTTGCAGGATCTGCCCCGGCGCCGGCGCCTCGGTTTTCAATGCGGTGTTGAGCTTGACCCGGCCGACGCTGGCCGACAGGCGCTGCGACAGCGAACCCAGGCGCGTGCCCACGTCGCCCAGCCAGTTGTTCAGGTTGTCGGCACGGGAGTAGAACAGCGCGCCCTTCTGGTTCGGGTCGGACAACCGCGCCTGGTAACGGCTCAGGGAGTTGATGCCTTCTTGGTATTCGGACTCGCTGGACGGCAGCACCCAGCTCTTGTTGTCGAAGTTGAAACGCGGCTCGGCCTTGGCCAGGTCGGCGTCCTCGGCGGACTGCGACTGGGAGCGGGCGAAGTCTTTACGCAGGGCGCGGCTCAAGTCGCGCACCTGCACCAGCACGCCGTATTCCCAGCTCGGCATGTTGTCCATCCACAGGCCCGGCGGGAAACGGTCGTTGGAAATGTAGCCACCCTGCTTGCTGAGCAACGTGCCAGCTACGGTCTTGAGGGTTTCCACCGTGGTGTAGCCGATGACCATCGGCTTGCCTTCTTTCTCGGCCGCCACCTGGGCGTTTTGCTGCACCGGGAACAGCGCCGGCTCCTGGCTCCAGTACCAACCCAAGGCAATGGCCACCAATAAATACAGGCCGACCAACGTCGCCAACGCGCGGCTGAACAACAGCCCACCAAAATAGCTGCGGGTCGCCGACTTGGGTTGCGCGGCATGTTCAGGCGCGCTACCTGCGCGGTTCTTCCAGTCCAGCATGGCTATGTCCTTTCAGATCTGGGGATTCATCGGTTCGACCGCAACCTTACAACAACGTGCCTTTTACCGGCACCGGCGATTGGTTTAAACCCCAACTATCTGCGCCAACGCGCTGAAGAAGGCAAATTGACCCGGCGGTCAAAAACTGAATCGTGCCACCCAGCAGATTATTGACGTACGACACTCATCCCACTGAAAAGAGGTGCTAGCATAGAGCCACCAGTCGACCTCAGCATGCAGCCTAACTAGTAGTCAGGATATGACCGAGCCAGAAGACCCCAGCCGCGAGCGCCTCAAGCACCACTTTGCCCAGCGGGTAATTCATCAGGCACGTCAGATACTTGAGATATGGCAGCGCCTGCAACGCAGTGAGTGGTCCAACGTCGACCTGTCGGAGTTGGGCGAAGCCAACCTGCGCCTGCTGCGTTTTGCCGAGCGCTTCGAGCAACCCGAGCACACGGTGCTGGCCCGCAGCATCAGCCAGGCGCTGCAAGCGGTGGACGCCAACCGCGGGCGCTTAAGCAGTGAACTCATTACCGACCTCAATCGCCTGATGCAACGCCTGTCGCGCACTGGCCTGCGTCACGGCGACCAGTTCGAGCAAACCTTCCTGCCGCCGCTGCGCAAACCCATCTACGTGATGCTGCAAGACCACGACCGCGCCGAGCGGCTGGCCAAGCAACTGGAATTCTTCGGCCTCAGCGCCCAGTCCCTGGATAGCATCGAGGTGTTCCGCGCTTCCCTGGTCGAACGCCTGCCGGCGGCCATCGTCATGGACGTGGATTTCTGCGGCCCGGGCATGGGCCTGGTACTGGCCGCCGAAGCCCAGGAAGGCCTGGAGCACAAGCTGCCGCTGCTGTTTTTCAGCCTGCACGAAACCGACACCCCCACACGCCTGGCGGCGGTGCGGGCCGGGGGCCAGGAGTTTTTGACCGGCACCCTGGAGGCCTCCAGCCTGCTGGAAAAAATCGAGGTGCTGACCTGCGTCGCCCAGTACGAGCCTTATAAAGTGCTGATTATCGATGACTCCCGCGCCCAGGCCCTGCAGACCGAGCGCTTGCTCAACAGCGCCGGGATCGTCACCCGCACCCTGATCGAGCCGATCCAGGCCATGGCCGAACTGGCGGACTTCCAGCCCGACCTGATAATCCTCGACATGTACATGCCGGCCTGCACCGGCACGGAACTGGCCAAGGTGATCCGCCACAACGACCGCTACGTCAGCGTGCCGATCATCTACCTGTCGGCCGAAGACGACCTGGACAAGCAGCTCGACGCCATGAGCGAGGGCGGCGACGACTTCCTCACCAAGCCGATCAAGCCGCGCCACCTGATTACCACCGTGCGCAACCGCGCCGCCCGCGCCCGCCACCTCAAGGCGCGCATGGTGCGCGACAGCCTGACCGGGCTGTACAACCACACCCACATCCTGCAATTGCTCGAAGACTGCAGCTTCCGTGCGCGGCGCGAGAACAAGCCGTTGAGTTTTGCCATGCTCGACATCGACCACTTCAAACGGGTCAACGACAGCCACGGCCACCCCATGGGCGACCGCGTTATCAAGAGCCTGGCGCTGTTTTTGAAGCAGCGGCTGCGCAAGACCGACTTCATCGGGCGCTACGGCGGCGAAGAATTCGCCATTGTGATGCCCGACACAGACGTTGAATCGGCCTACAAGGTGCTCGACCAAATCCGCCAGCGCTTTGCCGAAATTCACTACCCGGCCCAGCCCCAGGATTTGTGGTGCACCTTTAGCGCCGGGGTGGTGGAACTGCGCGAAGGCTCTGACAGCCTGATGATGGCCAGCCAGGCCGACGAAGCGCTGTACCGCGCCAAAGATGCCGGGCGCAACCGGGTACAAGCGGCCCAGCAATCAAAGCAAAGTGCCATCTTTTCACCGGAATCCACCGAAGCCGTCACAACCCCGTAACACAAACGCAATAAATTCAGGCGCTTACCTCTGTCACTGGTAGAGACTTAGATGCGCCTCAAGCGTTTGACCAATCTCAACACCCTCCTGCTGGTTGCCGTCTGCCTGGCCCTGGCCGCCACCCTGTGGTGGTCGCAGCGGGCGCTGGAGCGCCCCTACCTGCTGATGGAGCGCTACCTGGGCCTGTCGCAGCAATTCCAGAACCAAGTGGCGCGCAACATCGAAGACTACCTGGCCAACGGCGACGCCCTGCGCTTGAGCAGCGCCAGCCAGGCCATGGATGCCTTGCAGCAGGAACTGGCGGCCATGCCCGCCGACCTGGCCGAGCGCGTGCGCCCGAGCCTGAGCGAACTCATAGACTTCAGCAAAACCGACCTGTTGGCCGCCGGCAAACTGGCCGGCGACCCGCAAGCCTTGCTGTTGCAAGCCGAGCGCGAATTGGCGGCCAGTGTCGAGCAACTGAACCAGTACGCCAGCGGCGCCGGCGCCAACCCTGCCGCGTGGGGCTACTTGCCGCTGCTGTTCAACGCCTCCCAGCACCTCACCACCCTGTCCCTGGCCCGGGAAAAACTGGTCAGCAGCGGGCGCGCCGAACTGGCCGCCGACGTCGAGCGCGAAGTGGACAACATCCGCGCCCAGGCCGAACGCCTCGACGCCCTCCCCTTGCTCGGCGTCGCTGCCAGCAGCGACTCCAACAGCAACGACTTCGCAGCGCTGATGGGGCTGGAAAGCAATGAACAGAAGGTCGCTGAAGATGCAGGGATCGGCCTCAAACGTGAACTCAATAGCTTGCTGGCCCGTTACCCGGCGGAATTGGCCCGCACCCGCAGCCAAATCGAACAACGGGCTGGCCTGGGCGCCGCCACGCGGCAAAAAATCAGCACCGTGCAGCTCGCCATCGCCGGCCTCGAACCCACCGTGCGCGCCCAACACGGGCAGATACAAAGCGAAGTGCGGCTGATCCAAGGCCTGATGATCGGCCTGATCCTGCTGATCGCACTGTTGATCGACACCTTGCAACGCCGCCTCGCCCGCGTCCTGACCAACCTGGCGCCGGCCCTGTCCACCTGGGCCGAGGGCGATTTCAGCCGCGACATCAAATTGGGCCCCACCAACCGCGAACTGCATGACATCGAAGCATCCCTCAATCGCCTGCGCGCCTATCTGGTGGACCTGGTGGGCACCATCCGCCTCAACGCCGAGCAAGTGGCGGCCAGCAGCCATGCCCTGGCCGAGTTGAGCAGCGGCCTGCACGGCGGCGCCGAGCGCCAGGCCGGGGACACCGCGCAAATCCGCGATGCGCTCGGCGAGTTGGAAGCCACCATCGTGCAAGTAGCCGGCGACGCCAGCCAGGCCGCCGACGCCAGCCGCCACGCGGGGCTGGCGGTGGAACACGGGCAGAAAGTCATCGGCCAGAGCCTGACCGGGCTGCACGCTCTGGTGGGCGAAGTGCAGGGCAATGCACAAATGATCGAACACCTGGCCGAAGAGTCGGCCACCATTGGCGGCGTGCTCACGGTGATCCGCTCGATCGCTGACCAGACCAACCTGCTGGCCCTCAACGCGGCCATCGAAGCGGCCCGCGCCGGCGAGATGGGCCGCGGGTTTGCGGTGGTCGCCGAAGAGGTGCGCACCCTCGCCCAGCGCACCGCGGGCGCCACCGCCGAGATCCAGACCCTGATCGCCGGCCTGCAACTGGCCGCGCGCCAGTCGGTGGAAGGCATGCGCGCCCAGGTTGAACACGCCGAAGCCACCGCCAACCAGGCCCAGGCCGCCGACGGCGCACTGGACGAAATCGTCGGTGCGATCCAGACCATCGCCGACACCGCCGTGCGCATCGCCGACGTCACCGCACAACAAAGCGGTGCGGTGAGCGAAATCCGCGACCACAGCGAGCGCATCCATCTACTGGGCGGCGACAACCTGCTGCGCATCGGCGAAGGCCGCGAGCAAGGCGACCACCTCCTGGCCCTGGGCGGGCAGCTCAATACGGCGGTGCAGGCGTTTCGGGTGTAGCGCCCGGCCGCTGTTGCGCAGGGATTTTGTAGAACCGAGCCTGCTCGGCGGGGCAGCCTGCGGGCCGGCAAGATCCGTCCCACACTGACCACAAGCGCGCTGCGGGTCACATATCTCGCGCGAACATCGCTCATCGTGCTGGCTATTGCAGGGAACTGGACAGTCACAAAGGCTTTGCGGCATAGTCGCCGGGTTCTGACAACTGCACATCGATAACAAGGAACAGCAGATGGCGACCCTACTGGTGCTGCATGGCCCCAACCTGAACCTGCTCGGCACCCGCGAACCGGGCGTCTACGGGGCAACCACCCTGGCGCAGATCAATCAGGATCTGGAGCAGCGCGCCCGCAATGCCGGCCATCACCTGCTGTACCTGCAAAGCAACGCCGAGTACGAATTGATCGACCGCATCCACGCCGCCCGCGATGAAGGCGTGGACTTCATTGTGATTAATCCCGCAGCTTTTACGCACACAAGCGTCGCATTACGTGACGCGCTGCTAGCGGTGAGCATCCCATTCATCGAAGTGCATTTGTCTAACGTGCACAAACGCGAACCTTTCCGCCATCACTCCTACTTCTCAGACGTTGCAGTCGGAGTGATCTGCGGCCTTGGCGCCAGCGGTTATCGACTGGCCCTGGAGGCCGCCCTGGAACAGCTTGAACAACAAGCTAAACGCCCCTGACCGACCCTTGGGAGTTGACGATTCATGGATATTCGTAAAGTTAAGAAGTTGATCGAACTGCTGGAAGAATCCGGCATCGACGAGTTGGAAATAAAAGAAGGCGAAGAGTCCGTTCGCATCAGCCGCAACAGCAAGACCCCGCAACAGCAATACTACGCGCCAGCCCCAATGGCCGCGCCGGCCGCCGCACCTGCTGCTGCCCCGGTAGCCGCCGCTGCGCCTGCCGCGCCTACCGCCCCCGTGCTCAACGGCACCGTGGCCCGCTCGCCGATGGTGGGCACTTTCTATCGCAAATCCTCGCCTACTTCGCCGTCCTTCGTTGAAGTCGGGCAGAGCGTGAAGAAAGGCGACACCCTGTGCATCGTCGAAGCCATGAAGATGATGAACCACATCGAAGCTGAAACCAGCGGTGTGATCGAATCCATCCTCGTTGAAGACGGCCAGCCGGTTGAGTACGACCAACCGCTGTTCACCATCGTTTGAGCCGCGGAGATTCTTTGATGCACAAACCTGCGAAGTTGGAAAAAGTCCTGATCGCCAACCGCGGTGAAATCGCCCTGCGGATCCTGCGCGCCTGCAAAGAGATGGGCATCAAGACAGTCGCCGTGTACTCCAAGGCCGACAAGGAGCTGATGCACCTGGGTCTGGCCGACGAGTCGGTGTGCATTGGCCCGGCACAAGCGGCCCAGTCCTACCTGCACATCCCGGCGATCATCGCGGCCGCCGAAGTGACCGGCGCCACCGCCATTCACCCCGGCTACGGTTTCCTCGCGGAAAACGCCGACTTCGCCGAACAGGTCGAGAACTCCGGTTTCGCCTTCATCGGCCCCAAAGCCGACACCATCCGCCTGATGGGCGACAAGGTATCGGCCAAGCACGCCATGATCGCTGCCGGCGTGCCGACGGTTCCGGGTTCCGACGGCCCGCTGCCGGAGGACGAAGAAACCGCCCTGCGCATTGGCCGTGAAGTGGGCTACCCGGTCATCATCAAAGCCGCTGGCGGCGGCGGTGGCCGTGGCATGCGCGTGGTGCATAAAGAAGAAGACCTGATCTCCTCGGCGAAACTGACCCGCTCCGAAGCGGGCGCAGCGTTCGGCAACCCGATGGTCTACCTGGAAAAATTCCTGACCAACCCACGCCACGTGGAAGTCCAGGTGCTTTCCGACGGCCAGGGCCACGCCATCCATCTGGGCGACCGCGATTGCTCGCTGCAACGCCGCCACCAGAAGGTCCTTGAAGAAGCCCCGGCACCGGGCATCGACGAGACGGCGCGCCAGGAAGTCTTTGCACGCTGCGTCAAGGCCTGCATCGACATTGGCTACCGTGGCGCCGGCACGTTCGAGTTCCTCTACGAGAACGGCCGCTTCTACTTCATCGAGATGAACACCCGCGTCCAGGTCGAGCACCCGGTATCGGAAATGGTCACCGGCATCGACATCGTCAAGGAGATGCTGAGCATCGCCGCTGGCAACAAGCTGTCGTTCACCCAGGATGACGTGGTAATCCGCGGTCACTCGCTGGAATGCCGGATCAACGCCGAAGACCCGAAAACCTTCATGCCAAGCCCAGGCACGGTCAAGCACTTCCACGCCCCGGGCGGCAACGGCGTGCGGGTCGACTCGCACCTGTACAGCGGTTATGCAGTGCCGCCGAACTACGATTCGTTGATCGGCAAGCTCATCACCTACGGCGCCACCCGCGACGAAGCCATGGCACGCATGCGCAATGCCCTGGACGAAATTGTGGTCGACGGGATCAAGACCAACATCCCGCTGCACCGTGACCTGGTTCGTGATGAAGGCTTCTGCAAAGGCGGAGTCAACATTCACTACCTGGAGCACAAGCTGGCCGCGCAACACTAAGGCCCGCCGCACTACGACAAAGCCGCCTACGGGCGGCTTTGTCGCATCTGCACTGCTCCTCTGTGGCAGCGGGCTTGCCCGCGATGGCGGTGGTTCAGCCCGGCATTTATCGTCGGCCATTACGCCCTTACAAGCCCGCCAGCCCCCACACAGGATCTGCCGCACCTCATACCTTGATGCCAGGATTCGTTTTCTGCCCCCCGCTGGCGTAAACTTGCGCGCTTTCGCAGCCGCACCCGGCTGCACCCTCATTTTTCAAAGGTGCCCGCCATGCCTTGGCTGCAAGTCCGTCTGGCCATCAGCCCAGAACAAGCCGAAACCTACGAAGACGCGTTCCTGGAAGTGGGCGCCGTATCGGTGACCTTCATGGACGCCGAAGACCAACCGATCTTCGAGCCCGAGCTCAACACCACGCCGCTGTGGTCCCACACCCATTTGCTGGCCCTGTTCGAGGACGGCACCGACGCCGACAGCGTCCTGGCCCACATGGAACTGCTGACCGGCGGCCCGTTGCCCGAGCATCACAGCGAAATCATCGCCGACCAGGATTGGGAGCGCAGTTGGATGGACAACTTCCAACCCATGCGTTTCGGCCAGCGCCTGTGGATCGTGCCGAGCTGGCACGCGGCCCCCGAGCCTGAGGCGGTGAACCTGCTGCTCGACCCGGGCCTGGCCTTCGGCACCGGCACCCACCCCACCACTGCGCTGTGCCTGGAATGGCTCGACGGCCAGGACCTCAAAGGCTGCGACGTGCTGGACTTCGGCTGCGGCTCCGGCATCCTCGCCATCGCCGCGCTGCTGCTGGGCGCCAAGCAAGCCGTGGGCACCGACATCGACGTGCAGGCCCTGGAAGCGTCCCGCGACAACGCCGGGCGCAACCACATCGCCGAAGCGCTGTTCCCGCTGTACTTGCCCCAGGACCTGCCGCAAACCCAGGCCGACGTGCTGGTGGCCAACATCCTCGCCGGCCCGCTGGTGGCCCTGGCGCCACAGCTGTCGAGCCTGGTCAAGCCGGGCGGGCGCCTCGCGCTGTCGGGCATCCTCGCCGAACAGGGCGAAGAAGTGGCCGCCGCCTACGCCCAGGACTTCGACCTCGACCCCATCGCCAATCGCGACGGCTGGGTGCGCATTAGCGGGCGTCGGCGCTAAAATGGCCGCCCGCCCGAACCGGATAGCCGCATGAGCGACAGCTTCGTCACCCAGTGCCCCCACTGCCAGACCCGTTTTCGCGTCAGCCACGGCCAATTGAGCGTGGCCCGTGGCGTGGTGCGCTGCGGCTCCTGCCTGCAAGTGTTCAACGCGGCCAAGCAATTGCTGGAGCAACGGGGCAAGCAAGTGCAGCCGCCCGCTGCCGCCCAACCGCCAGTGCCGCGCGCCATCAGCCAAAAGCAATGGAGCGCCACCGAGCTGGACTTGGACAGCCTCGACCTCGACAAGGAGCTGGCTCGCCTCGAACAGCGGGAAATCCAGCCCATCACCGACGCCAGCAAACCCCGCGAAGACAGCCTGAGCGCCAGCCGCGACAGCCAGGCCGGCGAAGAAGAACAGTGGTCCGACAGCCTGTTCAGCGAATCGGCCGCCGACCGGGCCCTGAATGACGAGCCGCCGGTCAGCGCAGAGCCACCCCTGGCCGACGACATCGAAGAAGCCCCGGCCAAGGCCGAGCGCACCGAACCCTCGCTGTCCTTCTCCACCCTCGACCTGGACGACGCCCCCCCGGCCCCGCCCTTGCGCCTGGAGCAGCAAGCCGCACCGCGCCACGAACGCCTGTCCGCGGCCGACGACCTCGACGAAGCCACGCCGCAACCTGCCGCACCGCGCAAAAAACGCGAACGCAGCGAACCGCCCATGCACGAAGAAATCCTCCAGGACCTGGAAGACGACCCGCTGCACCTGGACTCGCAAAAACGCCGCTCGCCCTGGGGCCGCCGTCTACTCTGGGGCCTGCTGATCCTGCTCGCCGCCGGCGCACTGGCCGGGCAGTACATCGCCTACCACTTTGAAGAACTGGCGCGCCAGGATCAGTACCGCCCGTGGTTCCAGCAACTGTGCCCGCAAATCGGCTGCACCGTGCCGTCCAAGGTCGATATCGCCCGCATCAAGAGCAGCAACCTGGTGGTGCGCAGCCACCCGGACTTCAGCGGTGCTCTGGTGGTGGACGCGATCATCTACAACCGCGCACCGTTTTCCCAACCTTTTCCGCTGCTGGAGCTACGCTTCGCCGACCTGAACGGCCACTTGATCGCCAGCCGGCGCTTCAAGCCGGCGGAATACCTGGGCGGCGACCTCGAAGGCGTAGCGGAAATGCCGCCGCAAACGCCCATCCACATCGCCCTGGACATCCTTGACCCCGGTACCAAGGCCGTCAATTACAGCCTCAGCTTTCATTCGCCCGAATAAAACGGTTCAGCCCACAAGCTCGACCGCCCATTGACGGCGGTTTTCTGACTGGCTGATCCGCCAACCAAACCGCTGGCGATAACGCAATAACTGCTCAGATTTTATCCAATTGCGCCTTTAACCAGTCATCGAGAGCGGGTATCATGCCAACCCTTTTTCGTAGTCTCATGATCCGGCCCCACAACAGGGAAGTCCTATGTCGGCGGTACGCATCGGCCCATACACATTGCACAACGGCTTGATCCTCGCCCCCATGGCGGGCGTCACCGACCAGCCCTTTCGTCAGCTGTGCAAGCGTTTGGGCGCCGGTCTTGTAGTCTCGGAAATGGTCACCAGCGACATGAGTTTGTGGAACACCCGCAAATCCCGTCTGCGCATGATCCACGAAGGCGATCCCGAGCCCCGCTCGGTGCAGATCGCCGGCGGCGATGCACAGATGCTCGCGGACGCGGCCCGGGCCAACGTCGAGTTGGGGGCCCAGATTATTGACATCAACATGGGTTGCCCGGCGAAGAAGGTCTGCAACAAGGCCGCCGGCTCCGCGTTGTTGAAGGATGAAGCGCTGGTCACCGAGATCCTGCACGCCGTGGTGGCGGCGGTCGATGTGCCAGTGACGTTGAAGATCCGCACGGGCTGGGACCGAGCGAACAAGAATGGCCTGACGGTGGCGAAGATCGCCGAACAGGCAGGCATCACGGCACTGGCGGTGCATGGCCGCACCCGCGCCGACCTGTATACCGGTGAAGCCGAGTACGACACCATCGCCGCGATCAAGCAGGCCGTGTCGATCCCGGTCTTTGCCAATGGCGACATCGACTCGGCCCACAAGGCGCGCCAGGTTCTGGATGCCACCGGTGCCGACGGTCTGTTGATCGGCCGGGCCGCCCAGGGGCGGCCATGGATTTTTCGTGAAATCGAACACTATCTGCGTACCGGGCAAATCCTGCCGGCACCGCAGCTGTTCGAGGTGGAACGTATTCTGCTTGAGCATCTGGCCGCACTGCATGCCTTTTACGGGGATGTCATGGGTGTACGCATTGCGCGCAAGCATGTCGGCTGGTATCTCGCAACCCTGCCGGGCGCCAGGGAGTTTCGCGCCCACTTCAATCGTTTGGATGATACGGAAGCACAATGCGCCAACGTTCAGGCGTTCTTCGCCGAGCGTTACAAGAGCCTGGCGACAGGGGACGGAGAAGGGGTGGCCGCATGACGATGATGACCGAGACTTTAGTGAGTGGAACAACACCCGTGAGCGACAACGTGAATTTGAAACAGCACCTCAACACACCCAGCGAAGAGGGCCAGACCCTGCGCGGGAGTGTCGAGAAGGCGCTGCACAATTATTTCGCCCACCTTGAGGGCGCGGCCGTCACGGATGTGTACAACCTGGTGCTCTCCGAAGTCGAGGCGCCGCTGCTCGAAAGCGTGATGAACTACGTCAAGGGCAACCAGACCAAGGCCAGCGAACTGCTGGGGCTCAACCGAGGCACCTTGCGCAAGAAACTCAAGCAGTACGATTTGTTGTAAGCATTCAATCAAACCAGAAAGGCGAACGGGTCAAACCGGTCGCCTTTTTTGCTGACTCCTTTGCTTTTGATGGAAATTGAGATGACCGACCAGACTACCCGCCTGCCGATCCGCCGCGCCTTGATAAGCGTTTCCGACAAGACCGGGATCCTCGAATTCGCCCGTGAGCTGGAAGCCCTGGGCGTCGAGATCCTCTCCACCGGCGGGACATTCAAGCTGCTGCGGGACAACGGCGTGGCCGCAGTGGAAGTCGCGGATTACACCGGGTTTGCAGAAATGATGGACGGTCGCGTCAAGACCCTGCACCCGAAAATCCACGGCGGCATCCTCGGCCGTCGCGGTATCGACGACGCCATCATGAGCGAGCACGGCATCAAGCCAATCGACCTGGTGGCGGTCAACCTCTATCCGTTCGAAGCCACCATCAACAAGCCCGGCTGCGACCTGCCGACCGCCATCGAGAACATCGACATCGGCGGCCCGACCATGGTCCGCTCGGCGGCCAAGAACCATAAAGACGTGGCCATCGTGGTCAACGCCAGCGACTACGCTCAGGTGCTGCAAAGCCTCAAGGCCGGTGGCCTGACCTACGCCCAGCGTTTCGACCTGATGCTCAAGGCCTTCGAGCACACCGCCGCCTACGACGGCATGATCGCCAACTACATGGGCACCGTGGACCAGGCGGCGCAGACCCTGTCCACCGAAGGCCGCAGCCAGTTCCCGCGCACCTTCAACAGCCAGTTCATCAAGGCCCAGGAAATGCGCTACGGCGAGAACCCGCACCAGAGCGCGGCGTTCTACGTGGAAGCCAAGCCTGCCGAAGTGGGCATCGCCACCGCGACCCAACTGCAAGGCAAGGAACTGTCGTTCAACAACGTGGCCGACACCGACGCCGCGCTGGAATGCGTCAAGAGCTTCGTCAAACCTGCCTGCGTCATCGTCAAGCACGCCAACCCGTGCGGTGTTGCGGTGAGCCCGGACGACGAGGGCGGCATCCGCCAGGCCTACGAACTGGCCTACGCCACCGACACCGAGTCGGCGTTCGGCGGCATCATCGCCTTCAACCGTGAACTGGACGCCGAAACGGCCAAGGCCATCGTCGAGCGTCAGTTCGTCGAAGTTATCATTGCCCCGAGCGTCAGCGCCGAAGCCCGCGCCATCGTCGCCGCCAAGGCCAACGTGCGCCTGCTGGCGTGCGGCCAGTGGGCGGCTGAACGTGCCGCAGCCTGGGACTTCAAGCGCGTCAACGGTGGCCTGCTGGTCCAGAGCCGCGACATCGGCATGATCGGCAGCGAAGACCTGAAAGTGGTCACCCAGCGCGCGCCGACCGAACAGGAAATCCATGACCTGATCTTCGCCTGGAAAGTGGCCAAGTACGTCAAGTCCAACGCCATCGTCTACGCCAAGAACCGCCAGACCATCGGCGTCGGCGCGGGCCAGATGAGCCGCGTGAACTCCGCGCGCATCGCCGCGATCAAGGCCGAACACGCCGGCCTGCAAGTGCAGGGCGCAGTGATGGCGTCGGACGCGTTCTTCCCGTTCCGCGATGGCATCGACAACGCGGCCAAGGCCGGCATCACCGCCGTGATCCAGCCAGGTGGCTCGATGCGTGATGCAGAAGTGATCGCTGCCGCTGACGAAGCGGGCATTGCCATGGTCTTCACCGGTATGCGCCACTTCCGCCATTAAGGCAGTGGCCGGTTTTTAGCCACAAGCGGCAAGTTTGAGCAGACCCGCGTCGCCCTTAACTTGCCGCTTGCAGCCCTAAAACTTAGAAAATTGCACGCTGACTCAGCGCTTTTAAACTTGCAGCTTTTGACTTGCAGCTTGCATCTCGCAATGTCCTCCAAAGGAGTCTGACTTGAACGTCCTTATTATTGGCAGCGGTGGCCGTGAACACGCCCTGGCGTGGAAAGTCGCCCAGGACCCTCGCGTCCAGAAAGTATTCGTCGCCCCCGGCAACGCCGGCACGGCCATTGAAGCCAAGTGCGAGAACGTCGCCATCGACGTGTTGGCCCTGGAACAACTGGCGGATTTCGCGCAGAAGAACGTTTCCCTGACCATCGTTGGCCCGGAAGTACCGCTGGTGGCCGGCGTGGTTGACCTGTTCCGCAGCCGTGGCCTGGATTGCTTCGGCCCGACCGCTGGCGCCGCCAAGCTCGAAGGCTCGAAGGCGTTCACCAAGGACTTCCTGGCACGCCACAAGATCCCCACCGCCGACTACCAGAATTTCACCGAAATCGAGCCGGCCCTGGCTTACCTGCGTGAAAAAGGTGCGCCCATCGTCATCAAGGCCGATGGCCTGGCGGCCGGCAAAGGCGTGATCGTCGCCATGACTTTGGCTGAAGCCGAGGACGCTGTGCGCGACATGCTCGCCGGCAACGCCTTTGGCGAGGCAGGTTCGCGGGTAGTTATCGAAGAATTCCTCGATGGTGAAGAAGCCAGCTTCATCGTCATGGTCGATGGCAAGAACGTGCTGCCCATGGCCACCAGCCAGGACCACAAGCGCGTCGGCGACGGCGACACCGGCCCCAACACCGGTGGCATGGGTGCCTACTCCCCGGCCCCGGTGGTCACAGCCCAAGTCCATCAGCGGGTCATGGACCTGGTGATCTGGCCGACCGTGCGCGGCATGGCCGAGGAAGGCAACGTCTACACCGGTTTCCTGTACGCGGGCCTGATGATCGACAAGGCCGGCAACCCGAAAGTCATCGAGTTCAACTGCCGCTTCGGCGACCCGGAAACCCAACCGGTGATGCTGCGCCTGCAATCGAGCCTGGTGCTGCTGGTCGAAGCCGCCCTGGCGCAAGCCCTGGACAAGGTCGAAGCGCAATGGGACCCACGCCCGAGCGTCGGCGTCGTGTTGGCGGCGGGCGGCTACCCCGGTGACTACGCCAAAGGCGTGGCCATCGAAGGCCTGGACGCGGCGGCGGCACTGCAAGGCAAGATCTTCCACGCAGGCACCGCGCTCAAGGACGATCAGGTCGTTACCGCTGGCGGCCGCGTACTGTGCGCCACCGCCCTGGGCCAAAGCGTCGATGCCGCCCAGCAACAAGCCTACGCCTTGGCCGCCAAGGTTGACTGGCAGGGCTGCTTCTATCGCAAGGACATCGGCTACCGCGCCATTGCCCGCGAGCGTGGCGAAAATCAGGACTAAGCTATCCGTTCGGACAGGCAGGGGCCCCCGGCCCTTGCCGCGCTATTGCAGCGCCGCGCATAGTTACTATCCGGCCTCTATCTACGAAGGGATTTCGCCGTGCGCTGGCTCAGGATCGCCATAGGTTTCACCGTCAGCCTGCTGACCCTGTTCTGTTTGCTCCCGGCCCAGGCCGCGCAAGGCAGTGGCTGGGCGGTATTGCTCGACGAACAGGCCGACCTGCAACTGAGCGACATCCGCTCCTCGCGCTACACCAACCAATTCAGCCCCATCGAACTCAACCAGCTCAAGGCTGCCGAACCCGATGGCGCACTGTGGCTGCGCTTCAAGCTGCAACCAGGCAAGCATGAACAACTGCTGCGGGTCTTCGCCCCCGACCTGGCCCACCTCAATCTCTATGTGCTCGATGGCGACAAACTGATCGAGCAGGTCAACACCGGCAGCGAACCGCCGCGTACCGAACGGCCACTGCCCAGCAGCGATTTCATGCTGGCCTTGCCGCAGAGCCCCAATACCCTCGATGTGTATGTGCGCCTGGTCTCCGAATACCAGTTACGCCCTCACGTCAGCCTGCAACCGGCGGTAAAGGCCGCGGCGGATCAGGGCCAGACACTGATCTACGGCCTGCTGTTCGGCTGCCTGGCCATGCTCATCCTGCATAACCTCACACGCTATTCCTACACCCGTTCGCGCAGCAGCCTATGGCTGGCCGCGTGCGAAGCCTTGCTGCTGCTCAGCCTGCTCCTGCTGCTGAACCTGGCCTCGCCCTGGTTTCCGGGCTGGCACTCGCTGCAGACCCCGGGCGCCTATATCGCGTTACTGCTGACTGCGCCCTGTGGGCTGATGTTCGCCTACCGGTTTTTCGAGCCCCTGGGCCCGCATCCGCTGAACAAACTGTTGATCGGCGACTTGGTGGTGATTTCCCTGGGTAGCCTGCTGTTGCTGTTCGTCTCCACCCTGCCACTGAACATCATGACCTACTGCCTGGTGTCGCTGGCCGGCCTGAGCATGCTGTTGGTGGGCGCGTATCACTGGCACAAGGGCTACCGCCCGGCGCGCCTGTATGTGGTGGCGATGGTGATATTCAACGTCGGCAGCCTCATCATTCTCCCGGCACTGTTGGGCCTGACCCTGGTGTCGCCGCAGAACCTGATAATGACCCTGCTCGTGTTCATCTGCATCAGCGGCCTGCTGATGAGCGTGGCCCTGGGCGAGCGCCAGCGCAGCATCGCCGAAGACCGTTTCAGCGCCAGCCGCGACCTGGCCGCCAGCAATGCCGAGATCAACGCCAAAGCCCAGTTCCTGGCCAAGATCAGCCACGAAATCCGCACCCCGATGAACGGCGTGCTGGGCATGACCGAGTTGCTGCTGGGCACACCGCTGTCGGTCAAACAGCGCGACTACGTGCAAACCATCCACAGCGCCGGCAACGAACTGCTGACCCTGATTAACGAGATTCTCGACATTTCCCGCCTCGAATCCGGGCAGATCGAACTCGATGACGTGCAGTTCGACCTCAACGCCCTGATCGAGGATTGCCTGAACATCTTCCGCGCCAAGGCTGAACAGCAGAACGTGGAACTCATCAGTTTCATCCAGCCGCAAGTGCCCCGGGTCATCAGCGGCGACCCCACGCGCCTGCGCCAGGCCCTGTTGAGCCTGCTGGAAAACGCCCTGAAGAAAACCGATGAAGGCGAAATCCTGATTGTCGTCGCCCTGGACGACCGTAGCGCCAAGCCGCAACTGCGCATCGCCGTCAAAGACAGCGGCGAGCCCATGGAAAACGACGAGCGCGACGCCCTGCTCAACGCCGAGCTGCACAGCAAGAACTTCCTCTCCACCACACGCCTGGGCGCCAACCTAGGGCTGGTGATCGCCCGGCAACTGATCCTGTTGATGAATGGCGAGTTCGGCATCAAGAGCGGCAGCCCCCGTGGCAGCACCCTGTGGCTGACGTTGCCCCTGGATCCGGAACGCCTAGAACACCCCACCAGCGACCTCGATAGCCCGCTCCAGGGCGCGCGGGTACTGGTAGTGGACGACAACGACACGTGTCGCAAAGTCCTGGTGCAGCAGTGCAGCGCCTGGGGCCTGAACGTCAGCGCCGTGCCGTCGGGCAAGGAGGCCCTGGCGCTGCTGCGCACCAAGGCCCATTTGCGCGACTACTTCGACGTGGTCCTACTCGACCAGAACATGCCCGGCATGACCGGCATGCAACTGGCGGCCAAGATCAAGGAAGACCCGAGCCTGAACCACGACATCCTGCTGATAATGCTCACTGGCATCAGCAATGCGCCGAGCAAGATCATTGCGCGCAACTGCGGAATCAAGCGCATCCTCGCCAAACCCGTGGCCGGCTACACCCTCAAGACCACCCTGGCAGACGAGCTGACCCAACGCAGCAAAGGCCAGACCAAGCCTTACCAAGCCCCACAGGCCAACCTGCACAATGTCCAGGTACCCGGCGATTTCCGCATCCTGGTGGCCGAGGACAACAGCATCTCCACCAAGGTCATCCGCGGCATGCTGGGCAAGCTCAACCTGCAGCCCGACACCGCCAGCAACGGCGAAGAAGCGCTGCGCGCCATGAAAGCCACGCGCTACGACCTGGTGCTTATGGACTGTGAAATGCCGATCCTCGACGGTTTCTCCGCCACCCAACAACTGCGGGCCTGGGAAGTTGGCAACCAGCGCCAGCGCACCCCCATCGTCGCCCTCACCGCCCACATCCTGACCGAGCACAAAGAACGCGCACGCCTGGCCGGCATGGATGGGCACATGGCCAAACCAGTGGAATTGTCGCAGCTGCGCGAACTGATCGAGCACTGGGTCGCCCAGCGCGACGCCCATAGCCAAGCCACCGCACCCACCTTGTGAGCCGACAGGCTGCCTAACCCCTGATAGACTCTGCGGGCCCTCCCTCGCTGCGAGCTCCCACCATGCTGCATGTGCTGTTCAGCGTTTATCTGAAGATGCTGGTGCTTTACAGCCCGTTCTTCGTCCTGTCGTGCTTTATCAGCCTCACGCGCGGTTATTCCAGCAAGGAACGCCGGCGTCTGGCTTGGAAAGTCGCCCTCGCGACACTGGTGTCCAGCATTCTGCTGTACCTGTTCGGGCGGGTGATTTTCAGTGTCTTCGGCATTACCGTGGACGCCTTTCGCATCGGCGCGGGAAGTGTGTTGTTCATTTCGGCGCTGGGCATGGCCCAGGGCAAGTCCGCCGTGCAAACCGACAACGTCCAGCAGGACGTGACTATCGTGCCGTTGACCATTCCCCTCACCGTCGGCCCCGGCACTATCGGCGCCCTGTTGGTGATGGGCGTCAGCCAGCCACACTGGGATGACAAGCTCGCCGCGATCCTCAGCATCGCACTGGCCAGTTTCACCGTGGGCGTGGTGCTCTACCTCTCGCACCGTATCGAACGCATCCTCGGAGACCAGGGCCTACAGATCGTCAGCCGCTTGATGGGGCTGTTCGTATGTGCCCTGGCGGCACAGATCATCTTCACCGGGATCAGAGGGTATCTGGTGCCTTGAATATTGAGGCCGAAGTTATAAGCCTTCGGCCCTTACCCACCCGTGCCAACTAGCCCTTGTACCGGGCAAACCGTCGGCTTAATGCCGCGCTGAAGTAACCGTTGACCACACTCTCGATCTTGTCTCGGATTCCGGCATAGCGCTGCGGGTTAAATGTGATGTAGGCGTTCCCGTAGAAAATACCGCGCCCAGAACTTTTCCAGTCGAAGAACAACACCCCGCTGTCATTGCTAACAGTGGTCGCGCGGATGGACCATAACGAGGTGATGATCGCGCCGTTCTTCAACTGATTACAGGGCATCACCGCCAGCCTTCCACCACGGGCTTTCACAACCTCGCGATTGAACAGGGTAATGGCCTCGGGTTCCTTCTTCAGGGCCGACAGCGTTGAGTCAGCGATAGCCCCAAGTACCCCAGCTGCGGGAATCGCTGCTTTAGCCGCGTTAACTCCGGCGAGGATGATATCCGTAACGATATTGTCCATTGTCAGTTGGAGAGAACTTTTGTCGTATGCGTTGTAACCCGCATCGGCCACAAGACAGCCCGCTTCTTCCATACACTTCAAGAAAGCCAAATACCATCCCTCGGCGTCGCTTACGTCGGGAACCTCAGCATTGGCCTCCAGTTTTGCGAACTTGATGAGGTTCTCGATAATAAGCATGTTATCCAGCGAAATATCATCGCCATAACCCACCAAAGAATTACTCAGCACCACCGCATCGAAGTCCTTAGTTGGGATGGAAGGGGGTGACAGTACGGACCGGCGCGGGCGGGAAATAAAACTGGCCTTTGTCAAATACTTGCTTGCGCGAGCCTCTATTCGCGCCACGCACTCGTCTTCATCGTACCGACTCTCAAAATTCTCCATAACTCACATTCCTTTGTAATTAAACATCAAACCCCACTGGGGGCTACAACGAGCTTAGACAACACCCGAAAAACCTAAAAAAAAACAATAATTTCAAACCATGTAAAAACTAAAACATAACAACACTTAAATATTCCGTTACAGCCTCCTCCATGACAAATTCATATTTAATAATGACACTCAACCTTCACGTTTTTTCACCCAATAAACACCGCTCGATAAAAACTTCTATTTCAATAACCCCACCGAGATCTCATCATGAACAGTCAAACTCCAGCCGGCATGGTCACCGGCCACAACCTGATGTCGTTTATCGAAGACTTATCACTTCAGGACCTTGATGATTTGACCGATTGCACCCGTATCGCAACAGCGTCTGCGGACATGGGCCATAACCGTTTCACCAATTCGCAGCTGTGGTTCGAGGAATATGCAAACACTCTGGACTTTTTAGGCTGGTCCCTGCATGAGGGCGCCATCACTACCCGGACCCGTACTGATGTATCAGGAACGGTGGCCGACTACTTGGTAAAAAGCGCGCAAAGCATGCAAAACCGGCAACAAGGAAATGCCATGATCGATACACTCGACGCGTTAAAGCCCAACCAACCCGCGACCTTAAGCCTAGATAGGGAAAGTCTCCATGGGCGGCGTTTCCAGATAATCCCCGCCAGTTATGGCGCGCAGAACAATCTGAGCATTGCAGTCTTCCATCTTGAACTTACCGTACAAATAGAGCGCACCGGCTTCCTATTCTGGGAATGGGAGGACAACCTGACAATACTTGTACAACAGCGCGCTGTCTTCACATTGAATAGAACTAAGCTGGAAGATCGCCGGCAACTACTGGATAAAAAAATTCGCGAAATCACCTTGCCGCGATTTGCTTTGAATAGGCAATAACCTTGGCTCAATTCAGAGGCCGCCCCCACTTTCTCCCATCGTTAGCTTGGCTACCCGGCGGGTAGCCAACTCAGGTTCAGTGTTTTACACCGTACCAACGCGGCGTATACACCCACTCGCCCCCCTCGGCGCGAGGGAACGTGCAGGTAGTGGAGGAGCCGATCAACACCATAGTGCGCATATCCACCTGCTCCGGGGTCAAGTCGCCCAGGGTGGTGACCCGCAGGGTCTGGCCCGGGCGGCCGATGTCGCGGCCCAGCACCACGGGCGTCGCGCCAGTGCGGTGGGTGCGGACGATTTCCAGGGCACGCCCCAGTTGCCAGGGGCGCGAGCGCGAGATCGGGTTATAGAAAGCCAGCGCCAGGTCGGCCTCGGCGGCAAGGTCCAGGCGTTTTTCGATGATGGCCCAGGGCTTGAGGTTGTCGGACAGCGACAACACGCAAAAGTCATGGCCCAAGGGCGCGCCGGCCTGGGCGGCGGTGGCCAGCGAGGCGGAAACCCCGGGCAGGATGTCCAGATCGACGCTGTGCCACAACGGGTCGGTGGATTCGTGCAGGGCTTCGAGCACCGCCGCCGCCATGGCGAACACACCGGGGTCGCCAGAGGAGACCACCACCACCGAACGTCCCTGGGCCGCCAGTTCAAAGGCGTGACGGGCGCGCTGCATTTCTTCGCGGTTGTCGGTGCAGTGCAGCACCTGGTCGTCGCGAAACGGCCCGGCCATACGCACGTAGGTTTCATAGCCGAGCACGTCGTTGGCCCGCGCCAGTTCGGCCTTGACCGCTGGCACCATGAGTTCGGCGGCGCCGGGGCCCAGGCCGACTACCGCCAAGCGCCCACGGGGGCGGCCGATATCGGCCGGTTCCAGGGGCCGGGCGGCGACCGCGATGGCCAGGTCGCCTGCGCTGTGCAGCGCCTGCGCGGCCACCGCCCCTTGGGCCAATTCCAGCGCCGAACCGGCGTGGGTCATGAAACGCAGCGGCACGCCCAGTTCGCGCGCCGCGTCACGCAGCAACGAACTGGCCATCAGATGATCCGCCGCCACCAGGCAAGCCAGTGACTGCGCGGCAATCCCCGCTTCATGCAGGCCCACGCGGACCGACGCCGCCAAGCCTTCGCCGGCTGCCGTGAGCGCCACCAGCACATTGCGTGGGTAGATCAGCAGTTCGTCTGCGGTGGGCGAGCGCTCGGCGTGGCCGACATGGATCGCCAACCGCGCCTGTTCGTCGCGCAGCAGCGGCGCCGCGTCGAGCCATGGCGCCGCGCCTTCGATGCGCACCGCTTCGCCGGCCAGCAGGTCCGAGACAAAGCGCTTGCCCAGCTCCACGTCACCCAGGGTGTAGCCGCCGGGCGGGTTGAGCAGGCAGGTGCCGAAGCGCAGTTCGCCGCTGGTGGTGATGGCGGGCGCCACCTCCAGGGCGGCGGCGATGCCCCGCGCCAGGTCGTTCACGCCACTGAGGCCGCCCAACAGCGGCACCACCGCGCTGCCGTCCTCGGCCACCGCCAGCACGGCCGGCTCCGCGCCTTTTTCCAGCAGCAACGGGGCCAGGGTGCGGATGACGATGCCGGCGGCGCACAGGGCGATGATCGGCGTGTCTTGCTGGTAGAGCTGACGCAGGGTGGCGCCGAATTCCTGATACACCCGGTCGGCGCCTTCGACCCGCCCGGCCAGGCCATAAATCAGCGCCTGTGGATAACCTTGCTGGATGCGCCGCGCCGTGGCCAGGCTGCCGCTACCGAGGATGACAATGACCAGAGTGGGAGCGCTCATCAGCCTTGCCACCTCTCACCCGGGACGATAATCAGCGAGAAGTAGGGCGACGACATCGGCTCGACCTGGTCCAGGGCGACGATTTTCTGGTTGGCCATGGTCGCGCGCTCAACGTACAGCGCCCGCTCGGCCAGGCCCAGCTCTTGCAGCACCTGGCGCACCTTGGGGAAGTTGCGCCCCAGCTTCATGATGACCGCCGCGTCGGCGTCGCCCAGGCGCCGCTTGAGTTCGTCGTGGGGCAGCACGCCCGAGAGCACCGACAGGCTCTGGTTGCGATAGACCAGCGGCGCGCCCAGCACCGAGGCGCCGCCGAGCATGGAGCACACGCCCGGCACCACTTCGGCCGGGTAGCGCTCGGCGAGGCGGTCGTGCAGGTACATATAAGAGCCGTAGAAGAACGGGTCGCCTTCGCAGATCACCGCCACATCGCGGCCGGCGTCCAGGTGCGCGGCCACGTCTTGCGCGGCCACGTCATAGAAGTCGCTGATGACCTGTTCATAGGACAAGGGCGCCGGCAGCGCCTCGGTGGTCACCGGGTAAACCAGCGGCATCAGGGTCTGGGCCGCTTGCAGGTGGCCTTCGATGATGCCGAAGGCGTTGCCCTTTTTGCCCTTGGCCACGAAGTACGCCACCACCGGCGATTCGCGCAGCAGGCGCAGGGCCTTGAGGGTAATGAGTTCCGGGTCACCGGGGCCTACGCCCAGGCCGATCAAGCGTCCAGGCTGGGCCATCATTCGATCTCCGTGGCCAAGGCGTTGACGGCGGCGGCGGCCATGGCGCTGCCACCCAGGCGACCTTGCATTATCACGAACGGCACGCCACGGCTGTCGGCGGCCAACGCTGCCTTGGACTCGGCGGCGCCGACAAAACCCACCGGGAAGCCGAGGATCAGCGCCGGTTTCGGCGCGCCGGCGTCGAGCATTTCCAGCAAGTAGAAGAGCGCGGTGGGTGCGTTGCCGATCACCACCACACTGCCTGCCAGGTGCGGGCGCCACAGTTCCAAGGCGGCGGCGGAGCGGGTGTTGCCCAGCTCCCGGGCCAGCTCGGGCACGCGCTCATCACGCAGGGTGCAGATCACCTCGTTGTTGGCCGCCAGCCGCGTGCGGGTCACGCCTTCGGACACCATGCGCGCATCGCACAGGATCGGCGCACCGGCGGCCAGGGCATCGCGCCCGGCCTGGCCGGCGCCCTCGGAAAACTGCAAGCCATCGATGGCTTCGACCATGCCGCAGGCGTGGATCACCCGTACCGCGAGTTTTTCCAGGTCGGCGGGGATCCGTTGCAGGTTGGCTTCGGCGCGGATGATCGCGAACGAATGGCGATAGATCTCCTGACCGTCGCGGATGTAATCAAGCATCAAGGGTGGCTCCGTGGGCGGGCGCCGAGTAAGGCGCCCGCCGCTTCAATAGTAAGGTTGCGCGCATGCAGGGCGCCGAAACCCGGCAGCCCCGCAGCGGAGAAATACAGGTCGTAATGGCCCGGGGCGACGGCCAGCAGGGTGACGGCCGCCGGGTGGGCGGCGGCGCAGGAGCGCGGGCAGCCCGACAGGTGCACCTCGGTGCAGCGCTCGGTGCCCTGCAACAGGGCTGCCAGGCGCACGGCGTCGGCCTTGGTGTCGGCCTGGGCCTTGGCGCACCCGGGCGAGCCGGTGCAGGCAATCACATGGGCCAGGGCCTGGTCCGCCGAGCCGAGCAGGCCCAGTTGCTCAAGCGCCGCAAGCACCTGCGGGCCGTCCTCGGCGCGGATGTTGGGCAGTAGCAGGCTTTGCCACGGGGTCAGGCGCAGGCTGCCATCGCCGAACGCCTGCGCCAAGTGAGCGGCACCGCGCAGCTTGGCCGGGTCGAGCCGCCCCAAGGGCGCAGCAGCGCCGACGTAGACGTAGCCGCTGTCGCCCTGTGGATAAGTGCCCAGGTGCAGACCCGCGGTAGGCGCGGCCCGTTGCCAATCGGCGATGGCCAGCAGCGGCAGGCCTGCGGCCAGGTCTGCCAGCAACTTATCCACAGGGGTTTCGACCAGCAGTTGGCGCATGCGGTTGTGCTCGGGGCGGGCGTGGTCGAGGAACCACTCCAGCACCGCCACCACCAGGTCATGGCCCTGGGCCAGGGGCACCGCCGCCAGAGGTCGATCCCGCAGGCACCCGGCCACGCCGAAGGCCAGCGCCGGTTGCCCGGCCAAGGTGCAGGCCGAGAGCCAGAGGTCGTGGTGGTGGTCGAGCATGGCCAGGGCTTCGCCGCCATCGAGTTGCACGGCGAACTTGGCCGACAACTGGGCAAACCGCGGGTGGCTTTGCAGGGTCGCGAGGATCTGCTGCGCCAGTGGCCGCGTGTCGACCAACCGCTGGCGGTCGATGCCCGCCGTGGGGCTGAGCATCAAGTTGCGCACATCGTCGCCCGCCACCGTGGTCGGGCCCAGGCCCGCCGCCAGCAGGCTGTCGATCAGGCCTGAGTGATCGGCGCCGATGCCGCGGATTTGCAGGTTGGCGCGGTTGGTCGCCTCGATCACCCCAGCGGCAAAGCGCTCGGCGCCGTCGGCCACCACCCGCGCCTGGGCCGTGCTGATGGCACCGCCGGCCAGTTTGATCCGGCAAATACCACCGTCCAACGCCTGGACGATACGCAACAGCCCCGGACAACCGGAGGGGCGCACAGCAACGGGGATCTGAGGTGAGTTCACGGGCATGACCGGTTGGAGAGTAGAGGCACTTCGCTGGCGAAGGCGCGGTATTATGCCTGCTTTGTCCGGCGGCATGAAAAGCCTCGTCGGACGCTGCATTTTTAAGGAACCGCAATGGCGCCCTGGCTGACGGTAGTGGGAATCGGTGAAGACGGCTTCAGTGGCCTGGGCAAGCAGGCCCGGCGCGCGCTGCTGGGCGCCGGGCGGATTGTCGGTAGCCCCCGGCAACTGGCGCTGCTGCCCCACTGCATCCGTGGCGAGCGCCACGAATGGCCCCGGCCGTTTTCCCTGGAACCGCTGCTGGCCCTGCGCGGTGAGGCGGTATGCGTGCTGGCCAGCGGCGACCCCATGCTGTTCGGCGTTGGCGCCAGCCTGGCCCGGCACCTGGACAGCACGCAGATGCAGGTGCTGCCCGCGCCCTCCTCTTATTCCCTGGCCGCCGCCCGCCTCGGTTGGCCGTTGCAGGAGCTGGTCACCCTTTCGGTGGTGGCACGCCCGGTCGCGGCCATCAGCGCGCACCTGCACAGCGGCGCGCGCCTGCTGGTGCTGAGCAACGACCGGCAAAGCCCCGCCGCCGTGGCCCGGCTGCTGCGCGAGCGGGGTTTCGGCCCCAGCCGCGTCACCGTGCTGGAACACTTGGCGGGCGCAGCCGAACGGCGCGTCGAAGGCCTGGCCCGCGACTGGGCCGACCCGCCCATCGCGGACCTCAACCTGATCGCCATCGAGTGCCTCGCCGAGCCCGGCACCCCGCGCCTGTCGCGCCTGGCGGGGCTACCCGACAGCGCGTTTCGCCACGATGGCCAATTGACCAAACGCGACGTGCGCGCCATCACCCTCGCCCGCCTCGCGCCCCTGCCCGGTGAACTGCTGTGGGACGTGGGCGCCGGCAGCGGCTCCATCGGCATCGAATGGATGCGCAGCCACCCCGCCTGCCGGGCCCTGGCCATCGAGGCCGATGAAGGCCGCCAAGCCCTGATCGAGCACAACCGCGACACCCTCGGCGTGCCCGGCCTGCAACTGGTTCGCGGCCAAGCGCCGCAAGCGTTGGAGGGGCTGGAAGCGCCGGACGCGATCTTCATCGGCGGCGGCGTCACCCGCGACGGCGTGCTCGATCGGTGCTGGGCCAGCCTCAAGCCTGGCGGGCGGCTGGTGGCCAACGCGGTGACCCTGCAAAGTGAAATCGCCCTGATGGCTTTTCGCGAGCGCCATGGCGGCGAACTGACCCGTATCCATATCGCCCAGGCCCAGCCCCTGGGGGATTTCGACACCTGGCGCCAAGCACTGCCGATCACCGTGCTGGAGGTCGCCAAGGGCCATGATGCGTGACGAAACCGCCGAAAAACCGGCGCCCCTGCGCAGCGGCCTGACCACCGGCAGTTGCGCCACGGCCACCAGCCTGGCGGCGGCGCGCCTGTTGCTGGGCGGCGCGGTGGATGACGCGGTGCACATCACGCTGCCCAAGGGCAAGCAGGTGCAGATGCGCCTGGAGTTCTGCCGCCTCACCACCCACGGCGCCGAGGCGGGCACGATCAAGGACGCCGGCGACGATCCGGATGTGACCCACGGCGCGCTGCTCTATACCCAGGTGCGCCTGCAAGCCACGCCGGGGGTTCGCTTCAACGCCGGGCGCGGCGTCGGCACCGTCACCCGCCCGGGGCTGGTGCTGGAGGTGGGCGAGCCGGCGATCAACCCGGTGCCGCGCCGCATGATGAGCGAACACCTGGCGCAACTGGCCCGCGAACACGGCTATGGCGGCGGCTTCGAGGTGACAGTGAATGTGCAGGACGGCGAGGCCCTGGCTCTCAAGACCATGAACCCGCGCCTGGGGATCCTCGGCGGCTTGTCGATCCTGGGCACCAGCGGCATCGTGCGGCCGTTTTCCTGCGCCGCGTACATCGCCTCGATCCACCAGGGCATCGATGTCGCCAAAAGCAACGGCTACCAGCACATCGCCGCGTGCACCGGCAACGCCAGCGAAGACTGCATGCGCCGCGTCTATGGCCTGCCGGAAATCGCCCTGATCGAGATGGGCGATTTCGTCGGCGCCGTGCTCAAGCACCTGCGCAAAGTGCCGGTGGCCAAGCTCAGCCTGTGCGGCGGGTTCGGCAAAATCAGCAAACTCGCCGCCGGGCACATGGACCTGCACAGCCGCCACTCCAGCATCGACCTGACGCAACTGGCCGGTTGGGCCGCCGCCGTCGGCGCCGACGAAGCCTTGCAGCACGCCATACGCGCGGCCAACACCAGCCAGCAGGCCCTGGCAATGGCCAGTGCGGCGGGGGTGGCGCTGGGCGACGCGGTGTGCCAGCACGCCCTGGCTTTCGCCCGCAGCGTGGTGCCGGCCCAGGTGCAGGTGGAAGTGTTCGCCATCGACCGCCAGGGTGCGGTGGTCGGCCACGCCGGGGGCTGGGCATGAAGCGCGTGTTGCTGCTGGGCGGCGTCAGCGAAGCCCTGGCCATCGCCCGCCACCTCGGCCCGGCGCACCTCTATAGCCTGGCCGGAATCGGTCGCGTGCCGACAGATTTGCAGTGCCCGGTGCGGGTCGGCGGCTACGGCGGCGCCGAGGGGTTGGCGCGGTTTATCGGCGAGCAGGGCATCGACCTGTTGCTGGACGCCACCCACCCCTACGCCGCGCAGATCAGCGCCAACGCCGCCCACGCGGCGCAGTCCACGGGCATCGCCTGCTGGGCCTTGCGCCGCCCCGCGTGGCAGGCCGGCGCCGGGGATGACTGGCGTGAGGTGGCCGACTGGGCCGAGTTGATCGCCGCGCTGGCACCGTTCCGGCGGCCGCTGTTCACCCTGGGCCGCGAGCCCTTGCAGCACCTGGACGAAATCCCCGCCGCACAGTTCTGGACCCTGCGCGCCCTGGACACCTGCCCCGGCAATGAGCGCTGCGAAGTGATCGGTGCCCGTGGGCCGTTTCTGCTGGAGGACGAGCGGGCGCTGTTCGCGCGCCGCAACATCGATGTATTGGTGAGCAAGAACAGCGGCAGCGGCGCCACTGAGCCCAAGCTGCAAGTGGCCCGCGAGCGCGGGGTGCCGGTGCTGATTTTGCGCCGCCCGCCGCTGCCGGCCGTGGCCCGCGAGTTTACGGCGGTGGCTGAGGTGCTCCAGGCATTGGCCGCCGCAGGCTTGCTCGCCAGCCCTTGAGGCGTTACTCGAACAAGGCGTCCAGGGCTTGTTCCAGGCGCGTCACGGCGATGATCTGCAACCCCGGCGGCGCTTCTTTGGGCGCATTGCCCTTGGGCACGATGGCGCGCTTGAAGCCGTGCTTGGCCGCTTCCTTCAGGCGCTCCTGGCCGCTGGGCACCGGGCGCACCTCGCCAGACAGGCCGACCTCGCCGAACACCAGCAAATCGTGGGGCAACGGCCGGTTGCGCAGGCTCGACATCACCGCCGCCATCAGCGCCAGGTCGGACGCGGTTTCCAGCACCTTGACCCCGCCCACCACGTTGAGGAACACGTCTTGGTCGTGGGTGGGAATGCCACCATGGCGATGCAGCACCGCCAGGAGCATGGCCAGGCGATTCTGGTCCAGGCCCAAGGTGACGCGGCGCGGGTTGGCCAAATGGCTGTCGTCCACCAACGCCTGGACTTCCACCAGCATCGGGCGGGTGCCTTCCCAGGTGGCCATCACCACGCTACCTGGGACTTCTTCCTGGGCGCGGGTGAGAAAAATCGCTGAAGGGTTTGAGACTTCTTTCAGGCCTTTGTCGGTCATGCCGAACACGCCCAGTTCGTTGACCGCGCCGAAGCGGTTCTTTACCGCCCGCAACAAGCGCAAGCGGCCATCGGACTCACCCTCGAAATACAGCACCGTATCGACCATGTGCTCCAGCACCCGCGGCCCGGCCAGCGCGCCTTCCTTGGTGACGTGGCCGACGAGAAAAATCGCCGTGCCGCTCTGCTTGGCGTAACGCACCAGCAGCGCGGCGCTTTCACGCACCTGGGAGACGCCGCCGGGGGCCGATTGCAGTTGTTCGGTGAAAATCGTCTGGATGGAGTCGATCACCATCACCTTGGGCTTTTCCTGGCGGGCGGTGGCGATGATGGTTTCGATGCAGGTTTCGGTCATCACCCGCAGCTTGTCCTGGGGCAGGCCCAGGCGCCGGGCGCGCATGGCCACTTGCTGCTGGGACTCTTCGCCGGTGACGTACAGGGCGGGCATTTTCGCCGCCAGGGCACATAGGGTTTGCAGGAGGATGGTGGATTTGCCGATGCCCGGATCGCCGCCGATCAACACCACCGAGCCGTCCACCAGGCCACCGCCCAGGACGCGGTCCAACTCGCCGGAGGCGGTGGAGAAACGCGGGATTTCTTCGACGCTGACTTCGGCCAGGGTCTTGATCTGGGCCTGTTGCCCGGTCCACCCGGTACGCCCGCTGGGGGGCGCGGCGCCGCCGCTTTCGACCATGGTTTCGGTCAGGGTATTCCAGGCCCCGCACTCGCCGCACTGGCCGGCCCACTTGGGGAAGGTGGCGCCGCACTCGGTGCAGCCGTACATGCGCTTTGCCTTGGCCATCTGAACTCCGGGGAAAAACCGCGATGATAGCTCAGGCGCAGCATGCTGCGGGCCGGGGAATTGACGCCCGCCCGCAGCGCCCGATGAATCAATCGCTGAGCTTGGCCGCCAAGGCCTTGACCCGCGCCAGGTCGCCGCCGGCCACTTGGGCCACGCCAGCGCCGTACTGCGGGTCGGCCTTATAAAGGAACGAGAGGATGATGTGCTTGCTTTCATCATCGGCCGCGGCCAGGGACGCACCGAAACTGGCGATCAGGTCCTTGCGCTCCTGTTTGCTGTAGGAGCGGTACAAATCCCCGGCCTGCTTGAAGTTCTGCTCGCGGCTGATCTGCGCCTGCTGGGTGGTGCCCGACAGCGCCAATTGGCTGGAGCGCGCCGCCGGGGTCTCGTCGCGGGGGGCCAGGCGGCTGGGCTGGTATTTCACGCCGCCACGGCTTTGGCCGAAGTTCATCACGCCGTCCTGGTTGCCATTGTTGACCACCACTTTCGGGGCGTTGATCGGCAGTTGCAGGGCGTTGGCCCCAACGCGGTACATCTGCGTGTCGGCGTAAGAGAACAGGCGCCCCTGCAGCAGGCGATCTTCCGACGCCTCGATACCCGGCACCAGGTTGGACGGCGCCATGGCCACTTGTTCGGTTTCCTGGAAGACATTGCCCGGGTTGCGGTTAAGCACCATTTGCCCGACTTTGCGTTGCGGTACGCCAGGCCAGATCTTGGTGGCATCCAACGGATCAAACTCAAACTTGTACAGGTCTTGCGGCTTTATGACTTGCACGTACAAGTCCCATTTGGGGAAGTTGCCTTTCTCGATATTGGCCACCAGATCTTTGGTCATGTGGCTGTATTCATTACTTTGTATTTTATTCACGTCGTCTGGCCTCAAATTTTTAACTCCCTGCACGCTTTTCCATTGAAATTTTACGTAGCTCACTTCGCCCTCCGCATTAATCAGTTTGTAGGCATGCACACTATTGCCATCCATCTCCCGGTAACTGGCCGGTGTTCCGGAGTTGGCATACAGCTCGGTCAGGGTGCGGGTGGCTTCGGGAACATGGGAGAAAAAATCAAACCGCTGGGCATCGTTATCCAAGTTAGTGCGCGGGTCGGGTTTAAAGGCATGGACCATGTCGGGAAACTTGATGGCGTCGCGAATAAAGAAGGTAGGCAAGTTGTTGCCTACCAGGTCCCAATTGCCATCGGCGGTGTAGAACTTGGTGGCGAAACCGCGAGGGTCGCGCAGGGTTTCCGGCGAATGATTACCGTGCACCACCGAAGAGAAGCGCACGAACACCGGCGTGCGTTGCCCGGCGGCGAACACCTGGGCCTTGCTCAGGTCACTGAGGCTGTCGGTGACGGTGAACACCCCGTGGGCGCCGGTGCCACGGGCATGCACCACGCGCTCAGGGATGCGCTCGCGGTCGAAGCGTTGCAGCTTCTGGATCAACTGCACGTCTTGCAGCAAGGTCGGGCCATGGGCGCCGGCGGTCTGCGAGTTCTGGTTATCACCCACCAACGCGCCGTTGTCGCGGGTCAGGTTGGCGGCTTGGGCACAGACCCCAAGCAGACTAAGGGTGAGCATCCCCAAAGCATGGCGATACGGGGGGAAGGCCCCGTAGCTCATCAGCTTTTTCATGTGGAACTCCTCTGTATTTATGGAGCGCAACCAGGTGCGCTCATCAGAGGCTAGTGAGCCAGCGGGGGTTTTCTAAATAGAAATTGCCAGGCCCGGCGATTGAAAAAAATGCCTGGAGGCCCCGGCTCACAAGGGCTACCCACGGGTGATTGACGGCACCTTGCAAACTTTCTGCAAATCGATGTGTCCGTTATATGGCGTTTTGTAAAAAGCGGTTTCATGCAGGAGTCGTTTTGCTGACTTACACTGCGCTCACCAATTCAATCTGTATCAAGGAATAACCTATGGGCGTGATAAGTGAGTTCAAGGCCTTCGCGGTCAAGGGCAATGTGGTGGACATGGCCGTGGGTATTATCATCGGCGCCGCCTTCGGCAAAATCGTTTCATCCTTTGTCGGCGATGTGGTGATGCCACCCATTGGCCTGCTGATCGGTGGCGTGGATTTCGCTGACCTGGCGATCACGCTCAAGGCAGCACAGGGCGATATCCCGGCGGTCGTGCTGGCCTATGGCAAGTTCATCCAGAGCGTGATCGATTTCGTCATCGTGGCGTTCGCCATCTTTATGGGCGTCAAGGCCATCAACCGCCTCAAGCGCGAAGAAGCCGTGGCACCGAGCCTGCCCCCGGTGCCAACCAAGGAAGAAGAGTTGCTGAGTGAAATCCGCGACTTGCTCAAGGCCCAGCAAAACCGGCCTTGAGCCCATCGGCTCAAGGCGACCTTGTGGGAGCAACTGCCTTACCCCTGCCATTCGCGACCGCCACTCAGTGCCGCCCTCGCGAGCAGGCTCGCTCCCACAGAGGAAAAATCAAAACCCCACCCACGCTTCAGTTCAATTGTGGGAGCGGGCCCGCCCGCTCCCGCACAAGCACAACGTGCCCTACCAATAGTTCTCCACCGCCACCTGCCCTGGCCGACGGCTCAGGCTCAGTTGCATGTCACGCTGCTTGAGCAGGTGGCGGGTGTCTTCGATCATTTGCGGGTTACCGCACAACATCACCCGCGAATGCTCCGGCGTCAGCGTCACACCCGCCGCGCGCTCCAGCTCGCCGTTGGCGATCAGGTCGGTGATGCGGCCATTGAGGGCGCCGGGGTGCTGTTCGCGGGTGACGATGGGGATGAACTGCAACTTGTGGCCGTACTCGGCCAGGTAGTCGCGCTGGGCCAGCCCCGCGATCAGTTCCTGATACGCCAGCTCCCGCGCCTCGCGCACGCTGTAGACGAGGATGATGCGCTCGAAGCGCTCCCAAGCCTCGAAGTCCTGCAACACCGACATAAACGGCGCGATCCCGGTGCCGGTCGCCAGCAGCCACAGGTCGCGGCCATCGGCGAAGCGGTCCAGGGTCAAGAAACCGAAGGCCTGGCGCTCTACCAGCAGGGTGTCGCCGGCCTGCAAGCGGCTCAGCTCGCTGGTGAACTCGCCGCCCGGCACTACGATGGAAAAGAACTCCAGGAACTCATCGTGGGGCGAGGACGCCATGGAGTAGGCGCGCCACACCGTCGTGCCATCGGCTTTGGTCACCCCCAGGCGCGCAAACTGCCCGGCGCGAAAGCGAAACCCCGCATCGCGGCTCGCACGCAGGGTAAACAGGTTGGCGGTCAGGGGCTGGACATCGAGCAGGGTCTGGCGGGTGAACTTCTCGGCACTGGCGGTCATGGGGCACTCCACTGGGCAGGAGCGCCTAGTGTCCCGCAAAGCCCGGTGCAAGAACACCGATAAACCGTAATGGTATAGGGCCACTTCCCAAGGCGAGCACGCCCTGGCGCCATAGATTGTTTCTACATGCCGCTATCGCGTTTTACCTAACTTAGCCAGCGCTGCAAAAACGATTAACCACACAAACCGATATAAAACCCAAACATGCCCCACTGAATGTCGAACAGCATGTAATCCAACTGTTGCACTGATGAATCAGTGCGAATGCACTAAGAATCAAACCGGACAGGCTGTAACAATTTCCAGACCGAAAAATTTCCTACAGCCAAATATCAGCTGTCCTACACTCGTTTCTGCCGTCTCTGATTCCATGGCGCGCATCACGGAGTATCCAAGCATGGAGAGTTACCAATGGTCATCTGGAAGGAAGCTCAACTACGCCGACTGACTCAAGGCAACGACATACAGACCACATTCGATATCGCCCTCAACCTGACCCAAGAGATGGGATTCGAATACTGTGCATTTGCGATAAGCCCCCATTCCCCCGAGCATCACCAACACAACCTGAGGATTAATAACTACCCCAACGAATGGAATAAAAAATACGAAACCAGCAACTATCAAAACAGCGATCCAATCGTCCGGCATTGCAGCCATTCCGTGTTGCCGATTGTCTGGACCGACCAGGCCTTCATCGACTCACCGCATTTGTGGCGCGAAGCCCAGAGCTTTGGCCTGTGCCATGGCTGGTCGCAATCGCTGCATGACTTCCGCGGTTTTTTCAGCATGCTCAGCCTGGCGCGCAGCCAACAACCCATCACCCCCGGCGAGCTCTATGAAAAGGCCGGCCAACTGATCTGGCTGTGCCATGCCCTGCACTCAGTCATTGCACAGAAGTTGGTGATGGAAGGTCGATTTCGCCCCGAGAGCAAACTTTCCCTACGGGAAGCCGAAGTGCTGAAGTGGGCCGCCGCCGGCAAAACCGCAGCGGATATCGCGACGATCCTGAGCCTTTCCGAGCGCACGGTGAATTTCCATATGTGCAGCGCCGTGAAAAAAATGGGGGCCAGCAACAAAATGTCGGCGGTGGTCAAGGCCGTCAAGGAAGGCATCTTCTGACCCATCGCCCAGACGCCCCACCCGCGCAGGCCTTGGCAACCGATAAACCAGTGAGTAATCCAAGTAAAAAAAACGTACCATTTGCCGCCCCTCTGAGTGATGCCGCGCCGCCCGCCGGCCGCGTCGAAGTGCACTCAGGCGGTCCCGCAGAGCCTGTATGGCCCGCTACCCGTTGATTACCCAGAGTCCCCGCGCCATGCCCCTGCTTGAAACGCCCTTCGCCCAACTCGACCTGATCCGCCAGCCCGAGCAACCCAACGAACCTCTACAAGCATTCGATGCGGCCGATGAGTACCTGCTCAATCACCTGGCCCAGCAACAGCCCGGCGCGGGCACTCGGGTGCTGGTGCTCAACGACAGTTTCGGCGCAATCGCGGCCAGCCTGGCCGGGCGGGTGCAGGTCAGCAGCAGCGGTGACTCGTTCCTCGCCGCACAGGCCCTGGAAAAAAACCTCGTGCGCAATGGCTTGGCCTTCGACGCCGTGCCCCAGGTGCCGGCCAGCGCCACGGTACAAGGCCCGTTCGACCGCGTGCTGGTGCGCGTGCCCAAGACCCTGGCCCTGCTGGAAGAACAACTGATCCGCCTGCAAGGCCAACTGGCCCCCGGCGCCGAGGTGATTGCCGGGGCAATGATTAAGCACCTGCCCCGCGCCGCCGGCGACCTGCTGGAGCGCTACATCGGCCCGGTGCAGGCCTCGCTGGCGGTGAAAAAGGCGCGCCTGCTGGTGGCCACCTACCAAGCCAAACCCGTGGCCGCCTCGCCCTACCCTAGCCGCTACCGCCTCGACGCACCGGCCATCGAATTGCTCAACCATGCCAACGTGTTCTGCCGCGAGGGCCTGGATATCGGCACCCGGGCTTTTTTGCCGCACCTGCCCCAAAACCTGGGCACCGCCCGCGTCGCCGACCTGGGCTGCGGCAACGGCGTGCTGGCCATCGCCAGCGCCCTGAACAACCCGCAGGCCCACTACACCCTGGTGGACGAGTCGTTCATGGCCGTGCAATCGGCCACCGAGAACTGGCACGCGGCCCTGGGCGAGCGCGACGTGAACATCCACCCCGGCGATGGGCTGGCTGGCCAGGCGCCCCAATCCCTGGACGTGGTGCTGTGCAACCCACCCTTCCACCAGCAGCAAGTGGTGGGCGACTTCCTTGCCTGGCGTATGTTCCAACAGGCCCGCGAAGCCCTGGTGCCCGGCGGCGCCCTCTATATAGTCGGCAACCGCCACCTGGGCTATCACAGCAAACTGGCGCGCCTGTTCCGCGGCGTGGAGCAAGTGGCCGCCACGCCTAAGTTCGTCATCCTCAAGGCGCGGCGCTAAGCCCTCTGGCGATCAATACCCCTGTGTAAGCAGGCTTGTGTGGTAGCAACTGTCTTACTCCTAGCCTTCGTCGCCGCCACTGCGTGCGGCCATCGCGAGCAGGCTCGCTCCCACAAAGGAAAATGAAAATCCCACCCGCACCACCGTTCAACTGTGGGAGCGGGCTTGCCCGCGATGAGGTCGGTATGCCCGGCACATCTGTGCAAACCAGGCTCCCACAGGGCAGCCACACACGGTCAATCCAAGAGGTGGGCCGCGGTATCGACAGCCCCCTCCCCAGGCCCAAAAAAAACCCTCCAACGGAGGGTTATAAAACCGTGCCGCAAGGCAACGGGATGGGAAGTCGTGCCACTCAGTGGGTGGACAGGCCCGCCGCGTTCATGAACAGGCGCATCAGGCTGGCGACGATGAACAGGGCCAGCACACTGCCGGTCCAGATCAGGGCCAGCCAGCCCAGGCGCTGCAACAGCGGCTTGGGTTCTTCGTGTGCGAGTTTGTGGGCAACCGGTTTGTCAGCCATGGTTCCAGTCCTCTAGTGATAGCCGTCTTCGTGGGTGACCTTGCCGCGGAACACGTAGTAGCTCCAGAAGGTGTAGCCCAGGATGAACGGGATGATGAACAGCGTACCCACCAGCATGAAGCCCTGGCTTTGCGGCGGCGCGGCGGCGTCCCAGATGGAGATGGACGGCGGCACGATGTTGGGCCACAGGCTGATACCCAAGCCGCTGTAGCCGAGGAAGATCAACACCAGGGTCAGCAGGAACGGCGTGTAGTGGGCATTGCGGGCCACGGCGCGCACCAACCCGTACATCGTCACCAACACCAGGATCGGCACCGGCAGGAACCAGAACAGGTTCGGCAGGCTGAACCAGCGCGAAGCGATTTCCGGATGGGCCAGGGGCGTCCAAATACTGACGACGCCAATCACCGCCAACACCACGAAAGCCAATGGCCGGGCCAGGTCGTGCATCTGCTCCTGCAACTTGCCTTCGGTTTTCATAATCAGCCAGGTGCAGCCGAGCAAGGCATAGGCCGCCACCAGGGCAAGGCCGCAGAACAGGGTGAACGGCGTGAACCAGTCCAGCGAGCCGCCGGCGAACTGGCGGTTGACCACCGGAATGCCATCGATGAACGCCCCCAGTGCCACGCCCTGGAAGAAGGTGGCGGTGATCGAACCACCAATGAACGCCTTGTCCCATAGGTGGCGCTTGTCGTCCTTGGCCTTGAAGCGGAACTCGAAGGCCACGCCACGGAAGATCAGCCCCACCAGCATCAGGATCAACGGCAGGTACAAAGCCTCCAGCACCACCGAGTAGGCCAACGGAAAGGCCCCGAACAACGCCGCGCCGCCGAGTACCAGCCAGGTTTCGTTGCCGTCCCAGACCGGCGCCACGGTGTTCATCATCACGTCGCGGTCGCTCTTGCCCTTGATGAACGGAAAGAGGATGCCAATGCCCAGGTCGAAACCGTCCATGACCACGTACATCATGATGCCGAAGATGATAATCACGGCCCAGATCAGCGCAAGATCAATACCCATGACTCAATTCCCCTTGTTCAAGCTGTCGGCGTCTTCGCCATCATCGGCGGCGGACAGTGGCCGGGCAGGTGTGCGTTGCTGGCCGGGGCCACCATGGGCCGGCTCGGCGCCTTCATCGATGAGCGGGCCTTTGCGCACCAGGCGCATCATGTAGCCCAGGCCTGCACCGAACAGCGCGAAATACACCACCACAAACAGCACCAGGGTGATGCTCATCTGCATCACGCTATGGCCGGACGACGCATCAGCGGTGCGCATCACCCCGTAAATGACCCACGGCTGGCGGCCGATTTCGGTGGTGAACCACCCGGCCAGAATCGCGATCAACCCGGACGGGCCCATCCACAACGTCAGGTACAAGAACGGCCGCGAAGAATAGAGGCGGTCACGCTTGCGCAGCCACAGGCTCCACAACCCGGTGAAAATCATCAGCATGCCCAGGCCGACCATGATGCGAAACGACCAGAACACAATGGTCGAGTTCGCCCGGTCCTCGGGCGGGAAGTCCTTGAGCGCCGGCACCTGTTTGTCCAGCGAGTGGGTCAGGATCAGGCTGCCCAGGTAGGGGATTTTCACCGCGTACTTGGTTTCTTCGGCCTTCATGTCGGGCCAGCCGAACAGGATCAGCGGCGTCGGCTCGTCGCCGTGGTTTTCCCAGTGGCCCTCGATGGCGGCGATTTTCGCCGGTTGGTGCTTGAGGGTGTTGAGGCCGTGAAAGTCGCCGATCACCGCTTGGATGGGCGCCACCAGCAGGGCCATCCACATGGCCATCGACAGCATGGTGCGGATCGCCGGGGTGTCGCGCCCGCGCAGCAAATGCCAGGCCGCCGAGGAGCCGACGAAGAACGCGGTGGCGACGAACGCTGCTGTGGCCATGTGCATCAGGCGATAGGGGAAGGACGGGTTGAAAATCACCGCCAGCCAATCCACCGGGATCACCTGGCCGTTGACGATTTCGTAGCCCTGGGGCGTCTGCATCCAACTGTTGGAGGCCAGAATCCAGAAGGTGGAAATCAGCGTGCCGATGGCAACCATGACTGTGGCGAAAAAGTGCAGCTTGCGCCCCACCTTGTTCCAGCCAAACAGCATCACCCCCAGGAAACCCGCCTCCAGGAAGAACGCCGTGAGCACTTCATAGGTCAACAGCGGCCCGGTGATGGAGCCGGCAAAATCCGAGAAACGGCTCCAGTTGGTGCCGAACTGGTAGGCCATGACCAACCCGGACACCACACCCATGCCGAAGTTGACGGCAAAGATCTTCGACCAGAAATGGTAGAGGTCGCGGTAGGTGTTGTTGCCGGTCTTGAGCCACAACCCTTCGAGCACCGCCAGGTAACTCGCCAGGCCAATGGTGATGGCCGGGAACAGGATGTGGAACGAGATGGTGAACGCGAATTGGATTCGGGCGAGATCAAGCGCCTCCAAACCGAACATAAGCTTTCCTCTGTCAGGTAATACCGGCTGCTGGCCAGGGGCCTGCAACCACTGCCCCCACGGTTATGGAGTGCGGCGAATTCGGATTCGTTCTATTAAAAGCATCGCAACGCAGGGATTCCGGCTCGCGGGCCGCCAGACCCATTTCGCAATGAAATTGATCTGGATCAATTAACGTGGAAAGAGTAGTCCCATTTGCGCCCGCCACTGGCGTGGTCTTTTGTCGCGTGACAGGTTGTCTCAGTGCCGGGCCGGCGCTGGAGTGAGGCGCCCCACTCAATACCCGCAGTACTGCAAACGCATGCGGGCCAGGCGTTTGTCGGGAAAGTCGTCGCCCCAGGGCAGGCCTTGGTCGTAGCGGCTTTTGGCTTGGGCGCAAGCCACGCGCAGTTTGGCGTTGGCCTGGGCCAGGGCCGGGGGTGCGAGGCGGTTGAGGGTGAGGCTGTGGAACCAGGGTTGGAGCATGTCCCGGTCCAGGTTCAACCCCGGTTTACCTTCGGCCACGCGCTGGCCGGCGCGCACGAGGAAGGGTTGTTTGAGGCCGCTTTGGTTTTCCCAGCACCAGTAGCGCAGTTCTTCCTCGCGAACGCCGCCGGGGCTGTGCCACTGGTCGAAGAACCGCAGGCAGTGCAGCCCTTCTACCGTGCGCCACTCGATGGCCTCGGGCCGGGCCTTGCTGGGGGTCAGGTCCATGGCCGCCAACTTGGCCTGCAAGAACGCCTCGGGCGGGTACAGCGCCGCCGGTTCCTGGCCGTCCATCAGGCTTTCCACCACCAAAAACAGCGAGGCCGCGAGCACGTCCGCGCTGCCCTCGGAAAAACTGGCCGCCGTGCTCACCGACAGCACATCCCGGCGCTTGTCGTAGTTGAAGCCGCTTTTGAGCGTGCCGCAGGCCGTGTGGCGCAAGGGCCCGGGCAAGTCGTAGGCCAGGCGCGGGCTGAGGGTCACCCGTTGCTCGCCCACCTCACAGAGCATGCGGCTCAGGTGGCGGTCGTTCTCGCGCACCAGCGGCGGTTGCCCGCAGCCCCACAGGGCCACGGGCAGCAACGTCAGCGCCCAAAGGCGTTGCCTCAAAGGGCGGCGCCGGAGTTGCCGTTGCGGTCGATAAAGGTCGGCACGATGTAGGTTTTCTTGGTGGTGCCGTCCTTGTTGGTGGTGGTGCTGTTCTTGAAGTCCTGCTGCAACTGGCTGGCGCCGTTCTGGCACATCGAGCGCACCTGGCACAGGTAGTTGGAGTGCGGGCTGTCCTTGCCCAGCAGGCTGGAGGTGGTGACCAATGCGCCGAGGAAGCGGCTGATCGGGTCGTTGGAGTTGAGGGCGTTGCCGCCCAGCAGGTCGGACACGGTGTCGGTCATCGGCAGCATGCCGAAGAACACCTTGGAATCCGGCCGGTTGACCTGGAACACCGCGTTGTTGTCGTTGATGTTGAAACCCGCTTGCTCGGCCGCGTCGTAGAAGCTGTTGGCGTACACCGGCGCGCCGGAGAGCTGGATGGCCCCGGCGCTGTTGCCGAAGTCCAGGCCACCGATGCCACGGTAGGTCAGCAGCGCTCCCTGGCTGTGGCCCACCAGGTCGAGCTTGAAGCCCTGGTCGATACCGGCCTGGTAGAACTCGTGCAATTGCTGGGCGTTGCCCGAGCGCTTGACGCCGCCCAGGGTCACGTCCCATGCCGACTCCAGCAGGTCGCCGAGCATGCCGTGTTCCGGGTTGTAGGCCTGGGTGAACTGGTCGTGGCCGGTCTGCATGCCGCCGTTGACCAGCGCCGCCTCAAAGGCGTTCTGGATGCCGTTGGTGGCGATAGGCCCGGAGCCTTCGGGGCGCAGGATCATGTCGTAGGTGGTCTTGTTCATGTCCAGCATCGGCTTGCCGTCGGCGTCGACCTTGACCTGGCCCTTGTCGTCCATTTGGTAGAACAACTGGGTGCGGTAGAAGCTCATGTCGCCGCTGAGCAACACCGGCAACTGGGTCACCACGCCGCCATGGCTGACCACACCGGGCATCAGCCCGAGGGTGGCGTAGGAGGTTTTGTCCATGGCCCCTTGCATCACGCCGGGGATCCACGCCAAGGGTGCGATAGCCGGGTTTTCTTCCAGGGCTTGCTCGGCAGCCTTGGTCAGGTCGCCGTAGTGTTTGAACAGGTCCGAGCTGTTCTTGCCGTAGTCCTGCAGGCCCTGCTTCCACTTGCCCAGGGTGGCCTTGGGGTTGGCCACGGCCTGCAGGGACGATTCGCTGACGTACAGTTCGGTGCGTTTTTCCTTGTCGCGGGTGATTTCGTAGGCCTTGGTCACGTCGCGGTTCAGGCCCACGGTGGAGTCCTGGCCGGTCTTGGCGTCGTTGCGCACGATGAGGTTGCCGGCGCCGACGGTGGCGCGCACATCTTGCTCGCGGTCTTTGCGGTAGTTGTAGCCGCTGACGCTCCAGCCGTTGAAGCCTTCCTTCGGCGCACCGCTGAGGGTCTTGTCGTTGGTGAAGGCCACTTGCTTGCCGGTGGTCGCCTGGGCGCCACCCTCGCCGCCGCCCGCGCCCCAGCCAAAGGCGCCGCCGACATTGACGTAGTAGCTGTGCTCTTTGTCGCTGCCGTTGATGTCGCGCACGCCCAGGGTGTTGGTGTCGAGCTTGAGCTTGCCGTTGTCGGCCGCGATCAGCGCGCCGTCGAGTTGGGTGTGGTTTTCGGTGCGGATGTCCACGCCGTTCTTGCCGGTGATGCTGGTTTGCTGCTCGACCCAGTTGGTCTTGCCGGTGGTCTTGCCCGCGCCCACCGAACCGCTGACCCCGCCGCCACCGGCCAGGCCGATGCTGACGGTGACGCTGACGTCCAGTTGCTTGCCGCTGACTTTGCCGGTGTCGGGCACCGACGATACCAGCAGGTCGCCGCCGACCCGACCGAGCACTTCGTTGCCGCGCAGGTTAGCGCCAGCGATGGTGGTGTCCTTGCCGCTGGTAAAACGCAACTGGTCACCGGCGTAGAGGTAGGCGGTCTGCTGTTTCTCGGTTTCGCGTTCCAGTTTGCCCTTGCCCATGTCGACGCTGGCGTAGACGGCGATGAAGTCCTTGCCGCCCAGGGCCAGGCCCACTTCACCACCGCCGCTGCGGCGGGTCGACTCGCTGCTCGAATCGTTCTGCGCGGCGCGGATGGTCAGGTCTTTGCCGGCGCGCAGGTCGATGTCGCGCCCGGCGATGACTTGGGTGCCGACCAGGGTCAGGTCGTCCAGCGCTTCAAGGTTGGTGTCGCGCCCCGAGAGCAGCACGGTGGGGTTGGAGGTGCCTTGGCTGCTTTCTTCGCTGGCCACGCCGTTGCTGCCGCCGATACCCGCGCGGGCACTGCCGCCGCCGCTCTGGCCGTTGATGCCGCCCTGGCTGCGGGTGGTCTGGCTTTCTTCGTTGACGGTGCCACGGGCCACGTCGAGGGTGACGTTCTTGCCCACCAGGGTGATGTCGCGCCCGGCCTCGAACTGGCTGCCGCGCACGCTCAGGTCGTTGCCGGCGACGGCGTTGATGTCACGCCCGGCGCCCAATGTCGACGGCACGTTGTCGCGGATTTCCTGGCGCGAGCGGGTGCCCTGGCTGGCCGAGCCAAAGTGCGTGGCGCTGGTGGGGCCGGAGGTGAACTGGTTGATGGCGTCCACGGTGCTCAGCACGCTGGAGGCCTTGCTGACGTTGTCCTCGCCTTTGCCGGTGCCTTTGATGGCGTCCATGGTGTTGCCGTAGTTGTGGCTGACGTTGACGGTCAGGCCATTGCGGTCGCGGGTTTTGCTGCGTTCCTGGATGAAGGTTTCGTCGGCCGAATCCACATGGATATCGCGGGCGGCGTGCAGGTTGATATCGCGCCCGGCATCCACGTTGGCACCTTCCAGGGTGACGTCGCGGCCGCCGCGCACATTGACGTCCTGGCCGGCCAGCAGTTGGCTCGGCGCGACCGTTTGTTGGGCGTCGCGGGATTTCTCTTTGAGCGCTTCACGCCCGGCAAACGCGGTGAAGCCGTTGCGGTCGCTTTCCAGGGACAGCCCGGTCTGTTTCTTGGAACTCCAGTGGCTCTGGTCCTGGCTGTTGCTGCCGGCCAGCACGTTGACGTCGCGCCCGCCATTGACCTGCAAGTCGCGCCCGGCCTGGGCCGTGCTGCCGATCATGTTCACATCGCGGGCACTTTGCAGGGTGGTGTCGCGCCCCCCGCTGACCTGGCTGCCAACGCTTTGGCTTTGCAGGTTTTCCTGGCCGGATTTCTTCGCCGAGGCGATGGAGATGAAGTTGCCGGAGGTGCTGAAACCCACTTTGCTTTTGTATTTTTCGCTGTGGCTAGTGGACTCGTTGGCCGCGTCCATCAGGTTGATGTCGCCGTTCTTGTCGATCATCCCGGCGCGCAGTTCGGCGTCACGCTTGGCGCTCACACGGCTGGCAGACAGGTTGACGTTACCGCCGGCCACCAGCACCGCATCGTTGCCAGCGCTCAGCTCGCTACCCACCTGGGTAACGCTGCTGGCGCTTGAGCTGTTGCCGCTTTTGCTCAGGCCGAAACTGCCCTTTTTCTTCATGCTGTAGCTGCTGTCGGCCTGTTCTTGCGCCGACACCAGGCTGACGTCGCGCACGCCGCCCACCAGCAAGTCATTGCCAGCCTTGAGCTGGCTGCCGGCGACGGTGACATCGCGCCCGCCGTTGAGGCTGATGCGCCCTTCCTTGTCTTGCGTGACGTTGACCGTCAGGTCATGCCCGGCCTCGATCTGCGAAGCGACGTTGGTGGTGGACGAGTCGGCGCTCTGGGTGGTTTTGCTCTTGCCCCAGGAGCCTTTTTTCTTCTGGTAGAAGGTCGAGCTTTGTTCGTCCTGGCCCGAGACGATGGCGATGTCGTTGCCGGCGTTGAGAGCCATGTCGTGGCCCGCCTTCACCTGGCTGGCGACGATGGCCATGTCGCGCCCGGCGTTGACCGCTAGGTCGCCCCCGGTGGTGACGCTGGAACCGAGGGTTTTCACCGTGTCGTTGGTAATCAGGCCACGGCGGATGGCGCTCTGGGTGAAGGTGTGGTCTTGCACCGCCAACAGCTCCACGTCGCGCCCGGCATTGAGGCTGGCGTTGCCGTCGCTGTGCAGTTGGGCGCTATTGCTCAGGTCGCGCCCGGCGCTGACGTTGAGTTGCTCGCGGGCGCTGATAAGGCCGCCCTGGTCCAAGTTAGTGCGCGAGCCGGAACCGTACAGCACTTGCATGGCCGCACGTTCGTTGACCACATCGCCCTTGACCGTGGCGACGTCAACGCGGTTGCCGCGCACTTCACCGCCCAAGGCGTTGCGGATGCTGTCCTGGGCCAACAGGCTGACGCGCTCGCCGGCCTGGGCCAAACCGCCCTGGTAGAGGTTGCGCCCCGCTTGCGCGCTGAGGTCGTTGCTGGCGCGCAGGGTGCCGACGTTGGTCAGGTCGTTGCCGGCCATCAGGTTGATGTCGCGGGCCTGGATCAGGCTGCCACCGCGCAGGTTGCGCGATTCGGCCTGGGCCAGGTAGAGCACCGGCACCAACACGTTCTGGCCCTGCACCTGGCGGTTTTCCATCCACACGATGTCGTGGGTCAGCGCCGCGACCTGCTGGGCACTCAGGGCCACGCCCAGGCTCAGTTGCAGTGGGTCCTTGGAGGCGATGGCGTTGTCCATCAGGTATTGGTACTGCTCCAAATCGCTGGTCAGGCCGGCCGCGAGGAAGCGTTGCCCGGTCTGTGCCAGCACCGCTTCGCGGATCAGGCGGGTTTCGTAGAGGCCATCGCCGAGGCGGCGCCAGGCGCGGTCGTCGTTGTAGCCCATCAAGCCGAACAGGTAGTCGGAGCTGATGAACTTGGACAGGTTGGTCAGGCTCGGGTTGGTTTCGATCAGGTAGCGGCTGGCCGGGTCCTGGTTGCGCACGAACAGGCCGTATTCGCCTTGGGGCAGGCGATAGTTGGCCAGGGCGGTGGGGTCTACAGCGACAAAGGGTACGCCGGCAAAGTCCACGGGCACGAAGCTGACCACGGTGCTGCCGTCGGCATTGACCCGCTCGACGCGGCGTACATCCGCCGCCACTTGGTTGGCGCCGCCGCTGCCCAGGGCATTGACGGTGAGGGTCTGGCCGCCTACCAGGCCGACGGTGTCGGTCAGGGCCTGGCCGGTGAGTTGGGCGAAGGCCTGGGTGCTGAGGGTGCCGTTTTCCAGGTTGCCGCTCACATCCAGGTTAAGCACGCGGCCCGATTGCAGGGTGGAGGTGTAGGCGGTTTGCGTACCCGGGTGCACCACGCTGCTCTGGCCGATCTGCGGGTACTGGGTTACGGCAACCGGCAGCGCTTCCTGCTGGTCGGGGGCGCTGGCGGCGTTGCGGCTGTTCCACAGGTGGGTCTGGGATTCGGCCCAGCGGAAGTCGCCCTGTTTCACGCCATGAAGGAAGTAGGTGGTGCTTTCCACACGCTGGTCGAGGGTGGCGCCACGGTTGTAGAAATTCGCCGCTTTGACGAAGGCATCGCGGTTGGCGGCCAGCAGGCTTTGTTTGTTTTCCACGGTACCGGCGGTGATGAACAGGTCACGCCCGGCGATCAGGCGCGCGCCCGCCGAGTCCTTGATGACTTTGCCCTGGTAGGTGCTGTTGACGATGAACGTCGCGGTGTGGTGCTTGCCGGAGCAGTCGGTGCAGTTGATGTCGATGCGCCGGCTGACCAGGGATTCGCCCATCTCGAACACGTCTTTGCGGTTTTCCAGGCTGGCGACGTTGAGGGTCATGTCGCCTTCGCTTTCGATGTTCGCCGAACGGTTGCTCAGGCTTTGCGCCTGGCCGCCGTCGAGGCCGGCGAAGCTCAGGTTGCCCTTGCTGTAGATGTCGCCGTAGAAGTTGCTCAGGCTGGCGCCGCGCAGGTTCATGTCGGCGCCGCTGTAGATCAGGGTGTCGGCGCCGGTGCTGATGCCGTTGCCGGCGAAGATGTCCAGTTGGCCCATGGCGCCGAGGGTGCCGCGGTTGTTGACCTGGGTGGCGTGCACCAGCAGGTTCTGCCCGGCGACCAGACGCCCGAGGTTGTCCAGGCTGCCGCGCAGGTTGAGGGTGGTGGCGCCGGTGCTGGCGATGCGCCCGCCGTTCTGCACCAGGTTGCCCGCCGTGATGCTCACGGCTTTGGCCGCCGAAATCAGGCCGCTGTTGTTCAGGTCGCCGCCCAGGGCCAGGTTCAGGTCGCCGTCGCTGAGCACTTCGCCGCCGTTGTTCAGGGTGGTGGCGCCCAGGGTCAGGTTGCTGGCGCTGGCGATGCGATCGCCGGCCAGCAGGTTGAGGTTGCCGCCCACGGCCACGTCCAGCGCGCCGTTGACTTGCAGTTGCCCGGCGCCGTCGATGGCGCCGATGTCGAAATCACCGCTGCCCAGGCCCGTGAGGCGGCCCCCGGTGCCGGCGAGGCTGGCCAGTTCGGCCTTGAGCAGGCCGCTGCCGGCGTGCTCGACACTGCCGGCGACGTTGTTCATGGCCCCGGCCTTGAGGGTCAGGCCCTGGCTGATAACGCCGATGGAGCCGCCCTGGTTGTTCAGGGTATCGGTGAGCAGGATCTGGCTCAGGTCGCCGCCCAAAGCGCGCATGCGCCCGCCGCTGTTGTCCAGGCGGGTGCCGGTGAGCAGCAGGTTGCCGGCCGATTCGATCAAGCCGTTCTGGTTGTAGGTGGTGAGGGCGTTGAGGTTCAGGCTGTTGGCGCTGACTTCGCCGCCGGCGCGGTTGTCCAGCAGTTGCCCGCTGACGCTGAGCAGGCCTTTGGCGTAAAGGCGCCCGGCCTGGTTGGTGAGCGTATCGACCACCAGTTTCAAGGCCCCGGCCTGGGCGTTGAGCAACCCGGCCTTGCCCGCGAGGGCGCTGTTGTCCAGCGAGGCGGCGAGCACCTCGACGCTGTCGCCCTGCACCGCGCCGCCCCGGTTGTCGAGGCTGCCCTGGCTGAGCACCAACGCGGCCGCACTGCCCTGCGCCAGCACCAGGCCTTCGCGGTTATCCACAGCGCTGGCGGTGAGGTTCAAGCCATCGATGCCCGAGAGCAGTTGGCCTTTGCGGTTATCCACAACCGTGCCCTGCACTTGCAGGCGTTTGCCGGCGAGGGTGCCGCCCTGGTTGTCCAGCGAGGTGACTTGGCTGACGCGCAAGGCGTGGTCGCCGGCGTCGATCAGGCCCAGGGCGTTGTTGAGCACGCCGGCCACCGCCAGTTCAATCGCGCCGCCCGTGGCGATCAGCGAGCCTTGGGCGCTGTTGTCCAGGCTGGCGACGTTCAGGCCCAGGCTGTTGCCCAGCAGCACGCCGCCATGGTTGTCGATGGCGCCGTTGTTGACTTGCAAATGGCCGTCGCTTTGCACCCGGCCCAGGTTGTTGAGTAACTGCCCGGTGTTGACCAGGGCACCGCCCGCGCCGGCCAGCAGTTGGCCGTTGGCGCTGTTGTCGATGCGCCCGGCGCCGAGGCTCAGTTGATCGCCCACCACGCGCCCGCCGCGGTTATCCAGCAGGCCGCCGTGGGTCAGCAGCAGTTGCTTGCCCACCACCACGCCTTGCTGGTTGTTCAGGCCGGCGCTGCGCAGGTCCACGTCGCCGGCCTTGGCTTGCAGGTGGCCGCTGGCGTTGTTCAGGTCGTTTTGCACCACCAGCGTCAGGGTGCCGGTTTCGGCACTGAGCACACCCTCGGCGTTCTGGCTGAGGCTGTCGAGGTGGGCGGTGAGGGTGCCGGCGTTGATGTTGCCTTGCAGGTTGTTCAGGTCGCGCGCGGTGAGGCTGGCGCTGGTGGTGCCTTGCAGCACGCCTTGGCGGTTGTCCAGGTCTTGGGCCTTGAGCACCAATTGCTCGGCGCCGATCTTGCCGCCCTGGTTGTTCAGCGCGCCTTGGCTGGTGACGGTCAGTTGTCGGCCAACCAGGGTGCCGCCATTGTTGGCGATGCTGGCCGCGTCCAGGGTCAGGTTTTCACTGGCCTGGATGCGCCCGGCCTGGTTGTTCAGGTCGTGGGCGAGGGTCAGCGTCAGGCTGCCTTTCTCCGCGCTGAGCAGGCCGTTCTGGCGGTTGTCCAGGCGTTGCGCGGTGAGTTTCAACTGGTCGGCCACCACTTTGCCGCCGACGTTAAGCAGCTCCCCGGTGTTGGCGTCCACCAGGCTCTGGGCTTGCAGCACGCCGCCATTGTTGTTGAGTTGGCCGCTGACCTTGAGGCTGTTCTGGCCGACGCTGGAGGCGATCAAACCGCCCTGGTTGTCGAGGCGCTGGGCGGTGATGTGCAGTTGGTCGGCAATCACCGAGCCGCGTTGGTTGTTCAGTTGCTTGGCGTTGAGCTCCAGGTCCGCCCCGGCCAGTTCCAGGCGCCCGCCGCTGTTGTCCAGGCTGTCGAGGTTGAGGGTGGTGGCCTGGCCGTCGGCGAAGCGGATCAAGCCGCCCAGGTTGACGATGGCCGGGGTCAGCAGGAGCAGGGTCGAGGTGCCGAGCACCCGGGCGTCCGCGCCCTGGTTGACCAGGCGTGCCGTGGTCAGGCCCACGTTGACGCCCTGGACGATGCCGTTCTGGTTGTCCAGCAGCTCGCTGGCCTGCACTTGCAGGGTGCGGTTGGCGATCAGTTGGCCGCTGTTGGCCACCTGCTTGGCGTCGAGGGTGACGTCGCCCAGCAGGTTGCGGCTGTTGTCCGCATTCACGCCGGCTTCGACGATGCCTTTGTTGGTGACTTGGCCGGTGCTGGCCACGCTGATCTTGTCGCGGGCGGCGAGGCTTTTGTTCACCGTCACATCACCGCGGCTGGTGATGCGCACTTCGCTGCCGGCGTAGACCTTGCCCTGCATGTCCAGCCCTTGGGCGTTGACGGCAATGGCCTGGTTGGCGCTGGCGCCGGCCATGCTGACCTTGCCGCTGGCGTCGATCTGGATGTCGCCGGTGCTGGCGGCCATGTCCCCGGCCAGGCGCACGCCCACGCCTTTTTCCGTGCCCACCAGGCGAATCGCCCCGGCGTACATGCCACCCAGGGCGGAGCTGTCGATGGCCAGTTCCGGCTTGGCGCTGGCGTCGTCGGCGCGGGCGCTGGTGCTCAGGTCGTCGGCCTTGACGTCGTTGCGCCCGGTGACCACGTTGAGGTTTTTGGCGTAGATATTGGCGTTGAGCTTGGCGCTGCGGGTAATCAGGTCGAACTGGTCGAGGTCGCTGGCGTCCAGGCCGGCGCCTTCGATGCTGATGTCGCCGCCGTCCACTTCAAAGCGGTCCAGGCGTTGGCCTTCGATCACCGGTTTACCGGTGGTCAGGGTGGCGCGCGGGGTGTTGATAAAGCCGCAACCGCTGCACGTGATGCCGTGGGGGTTGGCGACAATGACGCGGGCCGCCTGCCCGGCCACTTCGGTGTAGCCGCCCAATTGGCTGCGCCCGCCGCCGGTGACTTCGTTGAGGATGACTTTGGCGGCCTGGCCCTTGAGGTTGCCGTTGCCCAGGATGATTCCGCCCAGTTGGGTGTTCTGCAACTTGCCGGTGGCGTTGTTGAGGATCACGCCGTTGGCGCCGACGTTGTAGTCGGTGAACTTGTTGTGGGACAAGCCGCTGCCGTTGGCGCCGTTGATGTTGATGACCGGCACGCCGTTGCCCGCCTGGCCAATGCTGGTATTGCCGCCCGCTGCCGCGTCCACGGTGAGGCCGGCGGCCACGACCACTAACGGGTTGAGGAACACAACCGAGGCCAGGGTCAGGGCAATGCATTGAGACAGCGGGTTGCGGACTTCCATGTGCGGGTCTTCCTTTCAGGTGTCAGAAAAACAGGTCGACCCGGAAATACACCGGACGCTCACGTTTTTCGATAATGCCGGGCCGTTCCAGCGAGCGGGCGAAGCTCACGGAAGTGGCCAGGTACTTGCCCCGGGCGTTGAACTCCAGGGCGTTGCCGCTCATGCGGCCATGTACTTCGCGCGCCTCGGGGGACAGGTTGCGCCCCTCGATCACACCAACGTCGTAGGCAAACGCCACGCCGTATTCGTTGACCAGCGGCAGCAGCGGCTGCCAGGTCACGGCCCGGCGCCAGCGCAACTGGTTGCGCCAGTAGCCGCCGCTGTCGCCCGAGAGGGTCTGATCCTGGAAGCCGCGCACCGAGCTGACCCCGCCCAGGCTGATGCGCTGGGCACTGAACAGTTCATCTTCACTGCGCTGGCCGGTGGCCAGGCTGTCGAAGCTGAAGTTCTCGCCCCATAGCTGGAAGGGCTGCAAGTAGCTCAGGGTCAGGCTGTATTTGTTGTAGCGCGACTGTGGTTCGTGGTGGCTGCTGTCGCGCTGGGCGTCCAGCGCACCGATGCCCTGCTGCCAACCGGCATCGAGGTTGACGAACGCGGTACCGATACGCCGGCCGTGGTTGAAGCTGAGCTGGGTTTCGGTGATGCGCGTGCTGGAGATGCCGATCAAGTCATCTTCAAAATAATTGCGCGTGCGCAGGTTGCTCAGGCCCAAGGTCATGGCGGTTTTGCTGACGTCATCGCGGTGCAGCACCCGTTCGGCGCGCAGGGCGTGGTTCTTGCTGGTGCCGTCGAAGCCGAAATCCATGCCCTGCAGTTCGCTGCGGGTGCGGTAGTAGCTCTGGCTGTAGGCGTAATTGAAGGTCCACCAGCCGTAGGGAACGCTGTAGTAGAGGCTCTGGTTATCGGAATGGCGCCAGTGGTCGCTGACCGCGTCCTGGCCGGCGCGCAGGCTCAATTGGTCGGCCAGGCCCAGGGGGCTGTCCCAGTCCAGGCCCACGCCCATCTGCTGCTGGCCGGTGCTGCGGTCGCCGTCGTTGTGGCGCGTGGCCGAGGCGTGCCAGGGCTTGCTGCGCTCACCCTTGAGGCCAATGCGGCTGCCCCCGACCTGCTCGCCCGGGGCCAGCTCCAGCTGCGCCTGGCGCGAGGGCAAGCGGCTGAGCTGGTCCACCAGTTGTTCCAGTTCACGCAGGTTGAGCAATTCGCCGGTCTTGCCGGGGAAGGTCATGGCCAACTCGCGGGGGCTGGCCAGGGCGGAACTGTCGAGGCCTTCGAGGCGCCCTTCGACTACCACTATTTTCAGCACACCACCGGCCAGGTCTTGCTGCGGCAGGTAGGCGCGGGTGGTGACAAAACCCCGTTCCAGGTAGTGGTGGGTCACGGCTTTGAGCAAGGCGTTGATCTGCCCCACCGACAGGCATTGGTCCTGGTAGGGCTTGAGCAGTTGCGCACGGGCGTTGGCGTCGAGGTGCTGGGCACCGTCGAGCTCGATGGCATTGATCTGGAAGCAGCGCTCGTCGTCGGTTTTTTCCGGCACGGGGGTGGGCAAAGTCTTGCCGGGCAACTGCTGGAGCTCGTCGAGGCGCTTTTGTTGCTCTTGCAGCAATTGCTGCTGGCGGTCGCGAATCAGGTCGCGGTCACCGGGCGTCTGGAACGGAGCGGCCTGGGCCAGGGAGGTAAACACCGCACAACAAGCCAATACGTGCGTAATGCCAAAACGTGACATGCCTTCATTCCCTTGAATGGCTAACTGCGGCGAATGCCGGCGTGAGTATCGGGGCAATGCAAATGCAAATCGCCCGACTGAATCGGCGGGCATCTTAAGTGGTAAAGATTCCTACATTTACAAATGGTTGCAAAAAGGTGACGAACGGCAGTTGCCAATACGAGTGCCATCATGGCGTGCCATTACTGAGCGCCAGAGAGGGAGGAGGAAGTGGCCATACGGAGGGAAAACAGCGCCCCTGTGGGAGTGGGCTTGCCCGGCCCACTCCCACAGAAAACACAGGGTTCATGCAGGCCGGGGCAAGGCTGCCCTTAGGGTTATTTTTTCTTCAGGCACTCGCTCATGAAGGCTTTGCGCGCATCGCCCTTGAGGGCCTGGGTGGTGGCGGTGGCATTGCAGGTTTTCATCCGTTCCTGAGGTGTGGCGGCCGCGGCGGGGGCGGCTTTGAGGCAGGTGCTCATGAAGGCTTTGCGCTCGTCGCCCTTGAGGGTCTTGGCGCTGGCCTCGGCGTTGCACGTGGTCATTTTGTTTTGCTGCGCGGTGGCGGCAAACCCCTGGGAGCACAGCAGCAAACCCATCATCAACAAAGGGACATGCAGCATCTTCATGGCGTTTTCTCCTGGTCGCCGCAGCAAGGAGCGCGGCCTCCCTGGCAGTGTAGACAAACGCCGTTACACCTTCACCGGCTCTGCAACCGGTACTGCTGGGGCGTGCACCCGGCCTGGCGCTGGAACATCGCGATAAACGCCGAAGCGCTGCTGTAGCCCATGTCGAACGCCACTTCCTGGATGCTGCGGGCACTGTCCAGCGCCTCCAGGGCCGCCAGAAACCGTGCCCGCAAGCGCCACTCGCCAAAGCTCATGCCCAACTCGCGCACGCACTGGCGCGCCAGGGTGCGTTCGCTGACGTGCACCCCGGCGGCCCACTCGGCCAGCGGCCGGTTGTCCGCCGGGTCCGCGAGCAAGGCGCGCAGCACCTGGCTTAGCAGCGGGCCGCTGGCGTAGGGCAGGTAAGCGGTGTGCACCGGGGCTTGCTGCAATTGGTCCACCAGCACCTGGGCCAAACGCACGTCGGCGGGGCGTTCGGGGATTTGCACGTCGCGGGCGGCGAAGTCTTTGAGGATCGCCTTGAGGATGTCGCTGATGGCCAGGGTGCAGGCCTGCGCCGGCAGGTCCTGGCACAGCGCCGGGGCCAGGCATACGGCGCGGTAGGCAATGGGCTGGCTGCTGTGGAAGCTGTGTTCGGTGTGCGGCGGCACCCACAAGGCGTAGTGCGGCGGCGACATGAAGCGCTGGCCGCCGATCTGCATGTGCATCACGCCGTGGGCCGAATATTCCAGGGTGCCCCAGGGGTGGCGGTGCGCCAGGGCATGGCTGTGGGCAGCGAAGTCGGCGTAGCGAAAGTACACCGGCGACGGCAGGCCACGCAGGTGGAGTACATCAATGGGCTTTTTACGCATGCTGTCCGGTTCCAGGGGCGGGTTGTCCGGTTGCGAGTATAGGCGCGCAACCGGACAGGCGGATAATCGCCCCTCATCACGCTTATGGTTGACCCGATGCAATACGCTTTTCCGTTATTGGCAATTTTTATCTGGGCCGGGAACACGGTCATCAACAAACTCGCCGTGGGGGCGATTTTTCCCGCCGAGATCGGTTTCTACCGCTGGTTGCTCGCCGCCCTGCTGTTCACGCCGTTCATGCTCAAGCAGGTTTTCGCCCATTGGCCGACGATCCGCCCCAACTTGGCCAAAATCGCCGTACTGGGCGTGCTGGGCATGGCGGTGTACCAGAGCCTGGCGTACTTCGCCGCGGCCCTGACCACGGCCACCAACATGGGCATCATTTTGTCGCTGATGCCGCTGATGTCCCTGGCGATGGCCATTGCCAGCCTTGGCCAGCGCCTCACGGCCGGTGCCCTGGCGGGGGCGCTGTTGTCGTTCGCCGGGGTGTTGGTGGTGGTGTCGTCCGGCAGCCTCGATGTGCTGCTGCAACAGGGCATCAACCTGGGCGACGCGATGATGCTGGTGGCCACCCTGGCCTACGCGGTCTACAGCACCCTGCTGAAAAAATGGCAATTGCGCCTGCCGCCGCTGGTGCTGCTGTATTTGCAGGTTCTGGTGGCGGTGGTGGTGCTGTTCCCACTGTATTGGGCCGGGGACAAAACCGGGCTCAACGCCGGCAATATCCCCCTGGTGCTGTACGCCTGCCTGCTGGCCTCGATGCTGGCGCCGCTGGCCTGGATGCAAGCGGTGATCCGCCTGGGCCCGAGCCGCACCACGCTGTTTTTCAACCTGCTGCCGCTGATTACCGCGCTGATTGCCGCCGTGGTGCTGCATGAGCAATTGGCGCTGTTCCACCTGGTGGGCGGTTTGCTGACCCTGGGCGGGGTGATCGTCTCCGAGCGCTGGACCACCGAGCTGCGGGTGCGCCGCGCCCTGGCCTAAAGGCCGGCCAGGTGCAGGCGTTGGGCATGCTCGACGAACAGGCGGATCGGCTCGGCGCCCTTGCCCACCAGGCCCAGGGATTGGTTGACGATGTCGAAGTGATCCAACGGGTAGTCGTCGCCAATCACCGTGCCCAGGTGGGAGCTGTAGCGCCCGACCATGCCGTCGCAATGCCCGGCCTCGCGCACGAAGGTCTTGGCAAATAGCCGGCAGGAGCGGTTGGTGCCGTCGAACAGGTTGCGCCCGCGGTCGGTTTTGCCCGGTTGCAGAGTGCCGGACCAGGAGTAATAGCGCACGCCGTTGACCTCCTCGGCGCCCTGCCCGCCCCAGGTGTCGGGCAGGCCTTGGGGGTACTGGCGGTTGAACAGCGCCACCCCTTCGCAGGTCAAGGATTGGTGCGAGGCGTGGACGTCCACCGGCAGTTTCGGCCCGCGGTAGCCGGTTTCCAGCAGGCTCATCAACGCACCAATGCCGCGCAGCAGCGCACTGAGCAAGCGCCCCTTGACGCTGTCGGCCGGGTAGTGGCGTTGCAGGTAGTCGGCCAGCTCCGAGCCGTGGTTGGGGCCGGCCACCGAGGTCACCGAGGCCACCCAATCCGGGCGCTTGGCCGCCGCATAGCGGGCTGTGAGCGCGCCTTGGCTGTGGCCGATGAGGTTGACCTTGGCGGCGCCGGTTTGCTGCAAGATCCGCTCGACCTGCGCCAGCAATTGCTCGCCGCGCACCTCGCTGCTGTTGAGCGGCGACACCTGCACCGCAAACACCGTCGCCCCGCCCCGGCGCAGCGCGCCGAGGATGCCGTACCAGTAGGGGTACAGCAGCAAGCGGACAAACCCGAGCATCCCGGGGACCAGGACCAGCGGATAACGGGGAGCGAGTGGGCTGGGCATGGGCGGCCTCCTTGGGTTCACGCAAAGTGCCCATCCTAGACGCAAGGGCCGGGCCAAGGGCAAGGATCACGTTTGTATATGACAAATCCCACGCAGGCTCAGGATCTTGGCCCATATCCGATAAAACTTTTCGCCCCGCCCATGACTCACAACCTAGGTAACCCCTTTTGCGATCACGGCCCTAGAACGTGGCGCACGGATTAGCCTCCAGGAGATTGAGATGAGCAATGTGCATCAGTTAACCGACGTCGCCACCCTGCGCCAGCGTGCGCGCCAGCATGTCGAAGAGGGTGCGGTGACGCACAGCTACACCGCCGACCGCGAAGAAGTGCTGCGCCTGCTCAACGAGGCCCTGGCCACAGAGCTGGTGTGTGTACTGCGCTACAAGCGCCACTACTTCATGGCCAGCGGCCTGAAGGCCAGCGTCGCCGCCGACGAGTTCCTCGAACACGCGACCCAGGAAGCCCAACACGCCGACACACTGGCCGAACGCATCGTGCAACTGGGGGGCGAGCCGGAGTTCAACCCGGACCTGCTGTCCAAGCACTCCCACGCCCAGTACGTGGCCGGCAACACCCTCAAGGAAATGGTCTACGAAGACCTGGTGGCCGAACGCATCGCCATCGACAGCTACCGGGAAATGATCCAGTTCATCGGCGACCAAGACTCCACCACCCGCCGCATCCTGGAAGACATCCTCGCCCAGGAAGAAGAACACGCCGACGACATGGCGGACATCCTCAAAGACCTCTGATGCCCCTCTCCCCGCGAGAGATCCTGAGCGTTGAGGGCAAACCCTCAACCCTCAATTGGGCGCAGTTCCCCTGTGGGAGCGGGCCTTGCCCGCGATGAGGCCGGGACAGGCGACGCACTTCTGGCACTTGGAGTGCTGTCATCGCGAGCAGGCTGCTCGCGATGACAGCACTGAGTGGCGGTGACGAAGGGTAACCGTAAGACAGTAGCTCCCACATTTGGCGCCAGCTCCCCTTGGCTTGATTAGCCTTTCACCGTCTTCGGCGCCTTGCCCGCTTTCATCTGTTCCAGCAACGGCGCGCATTGGTTGGGTTCGCCGCCGCTGGGGGCGACCAGGGCCAGCAGGCCCGCGGCCGGGCCGGCGATCACGCCCAACGCCACCATCCCCGCGCCACGCAGCATCAACGGCACAGCCTTGACCCCCGCCGCAGGCTTGATGAACGGGCCACGCACGTACAGCGGCGAGCGCAGGGAAAACAGGCGCAGGCCCTTGGACTCCGGGCTGATGGTCAGGTCCAGTTGCTCGCTGGCCATGTTCGCCGTGCCGTCGATGTAGATAATCGCGTTCTCGGTGTCGAAGACGAACAGGCGCGTGGTCGCCAGGCCCGTCTTGATGCCGACATCCGCCGCCGCGCAATTGATCTTCACCTCCTTGTCGCCAAAGATTTTCCCCACCACGTAGTTGCCCACGTTAAGCCCGGCCAGTTCCATCAGTTCGCGGCTGATGGCGCCATCGTTGATAAGCATTTTCAGGTCGCCGTTGGCGCTGCCCAGCAGGGCCGCTACCGAGTTGCCGGTGCCGGCGATATCGGCGTCGCCGTTGAGTTCGCCGAAGCTGGTTTTCATCGGCTCGAAGGTGGGGAACAACTGTTTGAGTTTGAAATTGCGCGCCGTCAGCCTGGCCCGCCCTTGCAGCGGCGTGGCGCGGCCGTCGAGGCGGATCTGCGCGTCGAGCTTGCCGCCCGCCACGCCAAAGCGCAGGGGTTCGAGGCGCAGTTGCCCGGCGTCGAGGATCAGGTGGGTATAGAGGTCGGTAAAGGGCAACTCGGCGCTGTGGACGATGCGTTTGCCGGTGAACTCCACATCGGCGTCCATCACCGCCCAGCGCTCGGTGCGAAATTCTTCCACCGGCAGCACCTTGGTCGGCGGTGGCTTGCTCGCCGCCCCGCGGGCCTTTTGTTCGGCGTTGGAGTCGGCGCCGATCAGCGGCGCGAGGTCGTCCATCAACAGCTGGTTGGACACCAGCGCGCCGCTGAGCTTGGGCCGTGGCGTGCTGGCGACGTAGGCCAGGTCGCCATGGATATCGCTGTTGCCGATCTTGCCGTTGAAGCCCTGGTAGCGGAACACCGCACCGCCCGGCTCGCGCAGCTTGGCGCTGAGGTGGCCGTCGGTGGCGTAGGGCGGCGAATCCGGCAGGGTCACGCCGGTCAACGGGTAGAGGGTGGCCAGGCTGTTGCCGGCCAGTTTCAGGCGCAAATCCAGCGCCCCCAGGTTTAGCGGGTCGGTCAGGGTGCCGGCCAGCTCGATGCGGGTGTCAGCCACCTTGACCTGGGCCTGCAAGGGGAACGGGCGCGCCGCGTCTTGCAGCGCCAGCAGGCCGCCGACCTTGCCCGCACCGCTCAAGGGCTGGTTGCGGTAGGTGCCCTTGACCTTCAAGGCGAAGGCGTAGTCCTGGGGTGTGGCGCCCTGGGCGCTGGCCTTCTTCGCGGTTTTGTCGCCGACGATCTCGCTGAAGGCGATGGGCTTGCCCAATGGGTCGATCAGCAGGTCGAGGCGGGTGTTCAAGCTCTGGTCGTTGAGGGTGACGTGGCCTTTGTCGAACCCGATGGCGCCGATGTCCACCACCCAGTTGGAGGGTTCGGCGTCGGGGGTTTTCGGGTCGAAGGTGAAGGTCCAGTTGGCGCGGCCATCGGCCAGGCGTTCGAGGGCGGCGTTGGGCTCGGTGAGGTCGATACGCGGGATGCTCACCCGTTGCGCCAGCAATGCCAGGGGTGAGAGACGCAACTCCACCCGTTTGAGGCTGACCATCTGTGCGTTTTTTGACCAATCCGGGTTGCCCAGGGTCAGGTCTTCGGCGATCACGTGGGGCCACGGCACCCAGGCGCGCCAGCCGCCTTCGTCGGGCTCGCGCTGCCACACCACCGCCAGGTTGCCGTTGATGGCGAACGCCCGGTGCAACTCTTCGGACACCTTGGCGTTGAGGGACGGCTTGATGCGGTTCCAGTCAAAAAACGCGATAACCAGCACCAGCACCGCCAGCAGCAGTAGCAGGGTGGAAAGGCTCCAGAGGACAAACTTGCGGGGGCGCGTCATTGCACACTTCTCCTGATGACAACGGAACGCCCGGAAGCTGGCGCCCATGAGGAACAGTAGGCGAAGAATCACCCGGGGATAAAAACTACGACTGGCAAACGGCCCGCAAGGTTTAACTGGACCTGCATTTAAAGCCGCGCCCCTGTGTGGGAGCGGGCCTGCCCGCGATGGGGCCGGTACACCCACATCGCTACTGCCTGGCCCACCGCCATCGCGGGCAAGGCCCGCTCCCACAGTTGAACTGTGGTGTGCCTCTGTGGGAGCGAGCCTGCTCGCAATGGCGGTACTGAGTGGCGGTGACGAAGGGTAGCGGTAAGGCCGTTGCTCCCACGCCTACAGAAAACAACAGGCTGGGTTCGAGGCCGTCAAAACCCGCGATAACGCTTGAGGTGCTCGTTGATTTTCGCCGCCGGCACTTTCTGCAAGCCGCAGAGCAAGTCGTGGGACAGCTCGCGCAAACCATGCTTGCGCCGCAGTTCTTCGGCCAGGTGGGCGGTGAGGTTGGCGGCCATTTCGGCGTCGGCCATGGCCCGGTGAGCCTGGCCGGTGTGGGGCAGTTGGGCGAAGGTGGTGAGGGTGCCGAGCTTGTGGTTGGGCGCCGCGGGCATCAGGCGCCGGGCCAGCAACAGGGAACAGGCGAAGTTCTGCAAGCGGGTGCGCTTGATGCGGCCCAGTTCGTAGTCCCAGAACTTCTGGTCGAACGCCGCGTTGTGGGCTAGCAGCGGCGTGGTGCCGACGAATTCGTTGACCTCGTTCATCACCTGCTCGGCCGACGGCGCGGTGCGCAGCATGGCGTTGCTGATGCCGGTCAGTTGCTCGATAAACCCGGGCACGCGCACACCGGCATTCATCAGGCTCTGGTAACGGTCGACGATGCGCCCCTGCTCAAGCATGACCACGGCGATTTCCGTGGCCCGGCAACCGGCGCCGGGGCTGATGCCAGTGGTTTCAAAGTCGATGACTGCGATGCGTTCCAAACCTGTGTTCACTCTCTGAATAAATGTTCAAACAATGGCGGATGCCCTTGTGGGTATGAGCCTGCTCGCGATGGCGATACTCCAGATGCACCGCCATCGCGAGCAGGCTCGCACACAGGTTTCGCCCACTTCAGTTTTTCAGCAACAACCCGCCCTCGATCGGCACATAACGGCTGGCGGCGCGGATCAGGGAGTTAGCGGTCAGGCCCGGCACGCCGTAGGCCACGGCCTCGACCTGGTGCTTACTGATGATGCGTTCGAGCAGCATGTCGAAATCACCGTCGCCGGAGGCCAGCACCACTTCATCGACATGATCCGCCGCGTCCATGATGTCGATGGTGATGCCCACGTCCCAATCGCCCTTGGCCGAGCCGTCGGCGCGCTGGATGTAGGGCTTGAGCTTCACGGTAAAGCCCAAGTTGCGCAGGATCTGCTGGAACTGCTGCTGTTTGCTGTCGCCCCGGTCGATGGCATAGGCGTAGGCCTCGACAATCTGCCCGCGCTGGCTGATGTCGGCCCATAGCGCCGCGTAGTTGAAGTGGCAGCCATAGGCCTGGCGCACGGTGTAGTAGAGGTTTTGCACATCGGCGAACACTGCGATTTTCTTCACCGTGGATCCTCATGGCGCAAGCAGGGCTGGGCACGCGGCCCGAAAAGTCGCCCAGTATGCCAGCCAGAAGGAAATTTCCGCGAATAATCAGCCGCCGGTGCCGCGGAACCTCGGACGAATGGCGAACCACACGTAGGAATAATCACCACCACCACACCCTGAACGTTCGGTTTGCTCAGGGCAGGCTCCCTTCGGTTAAAGTGGCGCCTTGTTCTGACCAGCGATACCGCCCCCTATGAATCCGTTGAACGTGCTCCGCGACTCTTTGTACTTCTTCAAGGGCAACCTGGCCCAGATCGCCCTGCTGTGCCTGCCACTGGTGGTGTTCGAAGCCTTGTTGCAGCAACTGGTGGACCGCGCCCAAGGGCCCGGCAGCTTTCCCGGCTACAGCGTGATCGTCGGGTTGCTGGTGTACCCGCTGTACACCGGCGCGCTGATTCTGTTTCTCGACGCCCGCAGCCGTGGCGAATCGCCCCGCACCCGCGATTTGCTGGCGATGTCGGTGACCCTGTGGCCGCGCTTCGCCCTGCTGACGGCGCTCAATACCCTGCTGATCCTGATTGGCCTGTCGCTGTATTTCCTGCCGGGCCTGTGGCTGATGGTGACCCTGGCTTTCGCCGAGTACCTGCTGGTGCTGCGCGGTATGCAACCGCTGGCGGCAATCAAGGAAAGTTTCCGTTTAAGCCGTGGCAATTTCCTGCGCATCCTGCTGTGCATTCTGTGTGTGATGGGGCCGTTGTGGTTGCTCAAGGGCGCCAGCGTGTCGGTGTACCCCGAGCCGCAGAACCCGGCGTTGGCGTTGTTGATCGACAGCGTGCACAGCTTCTTGCAGTTGTTCACCAGCGTGGTGCTGTTCCGCCTGTTCATGCTTATCAGCCAATCGCCGGAAAAAACCAGCCCCGGCGCCTGAGCGCCGGCCTTGGGCGCGGGCGCCGCTCTCGGGTATGCTCGGGCTCCGTCCCGCCACGCCATAAGCCGAGCCGATGATCCGTCTACTGCGTTACGCCGTGTTGGGCCTGCTGCTGATTGCCGGCCTGTTCTCGCTCATGGTCTACAGCCTGACCTGGCGCCCCGAACCCCGCGAAACCCTGGCCGTGGCGTGCAGCGCCGAGGCGCCGGTGCTCACCTCGGGGCAGGCGCTCAAGGTCATGACCTGGAACGTGCAGTACCTGGCAGGCAAACGCTATGTGTTCTGGAACGACCAGGCCCGGGGCGACGACGAGCAACCCACCGCCGAAGACATGGCCTTCAGCCTTGACGAAGTGGCGCGGGTGATCCGCGACGAGCAACCGGACGTAGTGCTGCTTCAGGAGCTGGACGACGGCGCCAAAGCCAGCGGCTATCAGCGCCAACTCAAGTTGCTGCAAGAACGGGTCGCCGACCTCTACCCGTGCAGCACCAGTGCCTTCGACTGGAAGGCTGAGTTCATCCCCTTGCCGCAGGTTTTCGGCAGCGTCGGCCGGCAACTGGCCACCCTGAGCCGCTACCGCATCGCCCACGCCGAGCGCCTGCAATTGCCGCAAGCGCCGGGCAATCTCATCAGCCGTCAGTTCCAGCCGAAAAATGCCTTGTTGGTCAGTTACCTGCCGCTGAGCGACGGCGGCCAACTGGCGGTGCTCAACACCCACCTGGAACGCGCCACTGGCGAGCAGCAGACATTGCAGGCCCAGGTCGGCGCCATCGGCAAAGTGGTGGATAAGTTCGAGAGCCGCGGCACGCCATGGCTGATGGGCGGTGATTTCAACCTGCTACCACTGGGCCAGTACCAGCGCCTGAGCGCCGAACAGCGCACGCCCTACTCCGCCGACAGCGCCCTGCACCTGCTGTGGGACAAGTACCCGATGATCCCCGGCAACGCCCAGGCCAGCGGCATCGACCGCGCCCGTTGGCTGACCCACTACCCCAACGACCCCGGCCTCAACGGCCCGGACCGCACGGTGGACTACCTGTTCCACAGCCCCCGCCTCAAACGCATCGCCGCCCGGGTGCGGCAGGACGATACCTTGCGCATCTCCGATCACCTGCCGGTGATTGCGCGGTTTTTGTTGCCGGCGCTCTAGTCAAAAAAACTGTGCTCCCACCCTGTGGGAGCGGGCCGGGCGGCATTCCAGTCGCTACAAGTCCAGCGCCTGGGCCGGCCGCATCGCGGGCAAGGCCTGCCCCCACAGTTGAACTGTGGTGTGGGTGGGATTTTCATTTCTCCTCTGTGGGAGCGAGCCTGCTCGCGATGGCGGCACTGAGTGGCCGTGACGAGTGGTAGGGGTAAGACAGTTGCTCCCACAGAGGCACACCCCGCACTTTCACTTGCGCGGTTTGATCCGCGCCGTCGCTTCGGCCACGAGCGGGTCGTCGGGCCAGTAGTGCTTGGGGTAGCGGCCCTTGAGGTCTTTTTTCACTTCGGCGTAGGTGCTGCGCCAGAAGTTGGCCAGGTCCTGGGTGACTTGCACCGGGCGGCGCGCCGGGGACAGCAGGTGCAGCTTGACCACTTGGCGCCCGCCGGCGATGCGCGGGGTGTCGGCCAGGCCGAACAGTTCTTGCAGGCGTACGGCGAGGACGGGCGGGTGTTCGCTGTAGTCCAGACGCACCGAGGAGCCCGAGGGCACTTTCAGGTGATGGGGCGCCAATTCGTCCAGGCGCTGCGGCAGCGGCCAGGGCAGCAGGTTGTGGACGATGCTGGGCAGTTGCAGGTTGGCGAAGTGGCTCAGGCGCGAAACCTTGCCCAGGTACGGCAGCAGCCATTGCTCCAGGCCCGCCAGTAACGCGGCGTCGCTCACATCCGGCCACGGGCTCTGGCCCTGGGCGTCGAGGTCGAGTTGGCGCAGCAAGGCAACGCGCGCCTGCCATTGGCGCAGTTCGGGGGTCCAGGGCAGCAGCTCCAGACCTTTACGCCGCACCAGGCCCACCAGCGCCAGGCTGCGCGCCGCTTCGTCCAGGCCCGTCAGCGGCTCGCGGCTGAGCACCAGTTCGCCGACCTTGCGCTGGCGTTCGGCGCGCAGCACGCCTTCGCGTTCGTCCCAGTCCAGTTGATCCACGGTGCGCACCTGCTCGGCGAGCACCGAGTCGAACAGCGCTGGGTCGAAATCGGCGGCCAGGTAGATGCGCTCTTCGCGCTGGCCCTGGCGGCTGCCCAGGTCGGCGATCACCAGCCAGGGCTGTTTCATCAAGCTATCGGCTTCGGCGAACAGAGCGGCGCGGCCGTTGGCCAGGCGATATTCGGCGCCGCCGGCGCGGCGTTGCTGGGCGACGCGGTCGGGGTAGGCCAGGGCCAACAAGGCGCCGAGCCAGCGCGGGTGGGCCGGGTCGGCCACCGGCGCCTGGGCCTGGGTGCGCAGGTAGCCGCGGTACTGGCGCGCCAGTTGCCGCGCCCGCTGCACCCCGCCCTGGGCAGCGCGTGCGGCCCGTTGTTCGCCGCCCAGCAGCGCCAAACGGCTATGCAGGTCAGCCCCGGCGCCGCGCAGGATGTCGCGCTCGCCCAGCAACGCGGCGACGTCGCAGGCCATATCCGCCAACCCCAGGGCCTGGCCGCGCAACAGTAAGTGGGCGATGCGCGGGTGGGCCGGCAGCTCAGCCATGGTTTGGCCGTGGGCGGTGAGCTTGCATTCGCCGCTGCCCGCACCCTGCAGGGCGCCGAGGCGTTCGAGCAGGTCCTGGGCCTGGGCATACGCGGCGGCGGGCGGTTGGTCGAGCCACACCAATTGCCCCGGCGTCACACCCCAGCGCCCCAGTTGCAGGGCCAGGGCGGCTAAATCCGCCGAAAGAATCTCAGCACTGCCATAAGCCGCCAGTTGTTCGTGCTGGTCTTCGGACCACAAGCGGTAGCACACGCCCGGCTCCAGCCGCCCGGCACGCCCGGCCCGCTGGGTGGCGCTGGCACGGGAGATGCGCTGGGTGTCCAGGCGCGTCATGCCGCTGCCCGGGTCGAAGCGCGGCACCCGCGCCAGCCCAGCGTCGATCACCACGCGCACGCCGTCGATGGTCAGGCTGGTTTCGGCGATGTTGGTGGCCAGCACCACTTTGCGTTGGCCGGCGGGGGCCGGGTCGATGGCTGCGCGTTGCGCCGCCAGGTCCAACTCGCCATGCAGCGGGCAGAGCAACACGGTGTTTTGCTCGCCCAAAGCATCGGCCAGTTGCTGGTGTACGCGGCGGATTTCCGCTTGCCCGGGCAAGAACACCAGCAGGCTGCCGGTCTCGTCATGCAGCGCTTCAAGGATGGTCTGCACCAGGCGTGGCTCAATGAACTCCCCGGCCTGGAACGGCCGCCCCCAGCGCATCGCCACCGGGTACATGCGGCCCTGGCTGCGCAAAATCGGCGCGTCGCCCAGCAGGCTGGCCAGGCGCTCGCCTTCCAGGGTGGCGGACATCAGCAGGATTTTCAGCGGTTGCTCATCGCGAAACAGCTCCCGGCCATTGAGGCTCAGGGCCAGCGCCAGGTCGGCGTCGAGGCTGCGTTCGTGGAATTCGTCGAAGATCAGCAGGCCCACGCCTTCGAGCGCCGGGTCGTCCTGCAGGCGCCGGGTGAGGATGCCTTCGGTGACCACTTCGATGCGCGTGTTAGGGCCGACCTTGCTGTCCAGGCGGATGCGGTAGCCCACGGTTTGCCCGACCTTTTCCCCCAGTTCGCTGGCCAGCCGCTCGGCCGCCGCCCGCGCCGCCAGGCGCCGGGGTTCGAGCATGAGGATGGTTTGCCCGGCCAGCCACGGCTCATTGAGCAGGGCCAGGGGCACGCGGGTGGTCTTGCCGGCGCCGGGCGGCGCTTCGAGCACCGCTTCGTGGCGTTCGGCCAGGGCGGCGCGCAGCGCGGGGATGACGTCATCAATAGGCAGGGAAATCATGCTGGCTCCAAAACAGAGCGGCGAGTATAACGGCGAACTGCGCGGCGTTAATCAGGGTCTGAACGGTTCAGGCCCTGCCCTTTTACTGTTGGCCGCATCTTTACCCAGGAGATTGTCATGCGTATCCCTTCCCGCCTCGTCGGTGGCGTTCTGCTCGCCACTCTGGTGACCCAACTGGCCGCGTGCGGCTCGATTTTCTACCCCGACCGGCGCGGCCAGATCGAAGGCCGCATCGACCCGCTGGTGGCCGGGCTCAACGCTGTGGGCCTGTTGTTCTACGTGATCCCGGGGCTGATCGCCTTCGCCGTCGACTTCGCCACCGGCGCCATTTACCTGGAACCGGGCAAGACCGCGCAGATCGACCCGCAAAAACTCCAGCCCGCGGTGAACGCCGATGGCCAGGTGGACAGGCAAAAGCTGCAAGCCATTCTTGAAACCGAACTGGGCCGCAGCTTCCCGTTGGACGACCCGCGCCTGATCCAGCACAAGGGCAGCGCCCAGCAATTGGCGATGTACGCCCTACCGCCAGCGGCCTGAACCGCCTTCCAAGGAGCCTGATGGCTTATGACCAGTAGCCCCGAACACGCCCGTTTGTTGCGCCTGGCCACCCGCGCTTCGCTGGCGGTGGCCTCGATCCTGATTGTCAGTAAGGCCATCGCCTGGTGGCTGAGCGGCTCCGTCAGCCTGCTGGCGGGGCTGACGGACTCGATGCTCGACGGTGCGGCGTCCTTTCTCAACCTGCTGGCGGTGCATTACGCCTTGCGCCCGGCCGATGACGGCCACCGCTACGGCCACGGCAAGGCCGAATCCCTCGCGGGTATGGCGCAGGCGCTGTTTATCGCGGCGAGTGCGGTGCTGGTCGCGGTACAAGCCATCGATCGCCTGAAAAACCCTGAGCCGTTGGGTGCGCCGTGGATTGGCATCGGCGTGATGCTGCTGTCCCTGGCGCTGACCGTGGCGCTGCTGATGGTGCAACACCGGGTGATCCGCGAAACCGGCTCCACGGCGGTGCGCGCCGATTCGCTGCACTACCGCTCGGACCTGCTGCTCAACAGCAGCATCCTGGTAGCGCTGGTGCTGGCCAGTTTTGGCTGGCAACAACTGGACGCCTGGTTCGGCCTGGCGATTGCTGTGTACATCCTCTGGAGTGCGGTGCAGATCGCCCGGGAAAGCCTGGCGGTGCTGATGGACGAAGAGCTGCCGGCGGATGTCAGCCAGCACATGCTGGAGCTGGCCTGTGGCGTGCCCGGCGTGCTCGGCGCCCATGACCTGCGCACGCGGATCTCGGGCAATCACTGGTTCGTGCAGTTGCACCTGGAGTTGCCGGGGGAGCTGACCCTGTCGGTGGCCCATGGCATCAGCGACCGCGCCGCTGAGGCGATCCACGCCGCCTACCCGCGGGCCGAAGTGCTGGTGCACGCCGACCCACAGGAAGTGGTCCAGCGTCAGTAGGTCACCTGGTAGCCCCGTGAGGCAAGGCAACCGCCCTGCGCCTGGCGGTAGGCCTGCACCACCGCGGGCGCCGGGGCGTAGGTGACGGTAGCGGGGTCGAAGCCGCTTTGCTGCACCGCCCAGCGGTAGCAGTCGTCACCGTCCTGTTGGACTTGCTCGGGGCTTTGGCCATTGGCCGGGTAGGCGAGCACGTCATAGCCATTGCTGGCCGGTGGCGGCGGTTGCACCGGTTCCTGCACCACCACGTACTGGCGGGTGTCCGGCTCGTAGAGGTAGTAGGCGCCGGCGGCGAGGAAAAACAGCGAGCCGCCGATCCACATTTCCCGCGCATAGTCGGGCAAGTAGCTCACACGGATGCCGTAGGGCGGGCGCACCACCACGTAGCGCGGGCCTTGCGGGCGATACCAGTAGCCAGCGGAGTAGAAGTAGTCCTGGCCGTGATAGGGCACCCGGTAGTTGCGCTCGGGAAAGCGATCCGTCTCATGGCCGGGGCGGTATTGCGGGCCGGGGCCCCAGCCATTGCCATGGCCGCCCGGGCGCCCCGGCCAGCGGTTGTCGCCAGGGCGCGAAGTGCCGTAGTACGAATCGCCAGGGCGCCGCGGCACGTCCTGGTAGTAGCCGCGCTGAGGGTCTTGGGTTTGGCGCACGCTGTCGGGGCGGCTCTGGATCGGCAGGTTGTTTTGCGGTGCAGGGCGGCCCTGGGCGTTGGGGTCCTGGGGTGGTGAATAGAGCTGCTGGCCAGCGCCCGATGGCCGATTTGGCTCGAATTGGCGGCTGTTGTCGCCACGGATGATCTCGTTGCTCTGCCCCTGCTCACGCGGGCCGCCCTGCTGCGGCCCGCGGCCGTTATCCCGCTCGTCGGCCAGCGCTGGGGCGCCCACGCCCATGCACAGCAAACCAACACCTGCCAGACGCCAGATGCGCGACTTCATGCTCTTCCTCACTGCAATTGGGGGGATGTGCTGCATCAGACTGGCATAGCCTGCCACTGTTGCCGCGACAGGTTAGCAGCGCGGCGGGTTATTTCGCAGACAAGAAAAAGGGAGACCCGTCGGCCTCCCTCTGAATGCTTCGTCCGTGCTCGGCGCTTATGACGCCGGCTCACCTCACGCCGTCTTCTGGACAGTGTGTAGCCCGGGGGCCAACTCAGCCCCTGTGGGGGTGGTGGCCGCGGCTGGCCTGATTCGGCGGGCCGCTGTGGACTGTTTGTCCGGGCAGTGATTCTGTTGCAAAGCATAGGCTTGGCGCGCCAGCAGAGGATTGCGAAGATTGCGGAAATAAACATAGCTTGCGCAATTTTTTACTCCAGACAGATAATTCGCCGCAATAGTTATGACAAAGGCCTAATCCATGAGCAAACTTGACCGGTATGACCTGAGCATTTTGGCGGAATTGCAGCGTGACGCCCGTATCTCCAACCAGGAATTGGCCGAACGCATCGGCCTGTCGCCCTCGCCCTGCTCGCGTCGGGTCAAGCAATTGGAAGACGACGGTTACATCGCCCGCCAGGTCGCCTTGCTCGACCGCAAGATGCTCGGCCTGAGCCTCACCGCTTACGTGCTGATCGGCATGGACCGCCACACCCCCGAGCGTTTCGAGAACTTCGAGGCCGCCATCCGCAGCCTGCCGCAAGTGCTCGAATGCAGCCTGGTAACGGGCGTGGACGCCGATTACCAGCTCAAAGTGGTGGTGCCGGACATGGACCACTATCAAAAACTGCTGCTGGGCCACCTGACCCGCATCGATGGCGTGACCAGCGTGCGCTCCAGCTTCGTGCTCAACCAGGTACTCAACAGCACCGAACTGCCGTTGACCCATTTGCGTAGCTGACCAACGCGCTTCGGGTTGGGGGTGGCCTCCTGCGCTGTGGCAGAGCGCCGCAGGTCAATGCGCCGCGCCCAGCCCTTGGCGTATACTCGCCCGGCCTTTTTTGCCGTGCCTGCGTTGGAGTACCCCGATGGATCCTGCATTACTTGAAGAGTGGATGATGACCGGCCTGGTCAGCGTCCTGATTATTTTCATGGGTTTCATCGTCTGGGACCTGGCGAAGAAGTCCAAGGCCGGGCGTTTCGGTTCGTTCATCCTGTTTTTCGTGCTGGGCCTGGGCGTGGCCGCGTTCATCATTAAAAGCGTGGTGATTGGCCTGATCGAATCCGGCGCCTTATAAGCGCGCCGGCACTTCCCGGTATTGGCCCTGATCGAGCCCCTCGATAGACCAGTCGCCGATCCGCACCCGCACCAGGCGCAAGGTCGGCAAACCGACCGCCGCCGTCATGCGCCGCACCTGGCGGTTGCGCCCCTCGCGAATCACCAGTTCCAGCCACGCGGTCGGTACGCTCAGGCGAAACCGCACCGGCGGGTTGCGCGGCCACAGTTGCGGCGCGTCCAGGCGCCGCGCCTGGGCCGGCAGGGTCATGCCGTCATTCAACTCCACACCCTCGCACAACTGCCGCAATTGCTCGTCCGTGGGCTCGCCCTCCACCTGTACCCAATAGGTTTTCGCCAGTTTGTGCTTGGGGTCGGCGATCCGCGCCTGGAGCTGGCCGTCGTTGGTCAGCAGCAACAAGCCTTCGCTGTCGCGGTCCAGGCGCCCGGCCGGGTAAATACCGGGGATGGGGATGAAGTCCTTGAGCGTCGCCCGCCCTTGCCCGTCGCTGAACTGGGTCAGCACATCGAAGGGTTTGTTGAACAGGATCAGCTTCGGCTCGGCCGGCGGGGCCTTGGCCACGCGGCGCGCGGTGGCGGGCGCAGGCTTGGCGCCGGGGCGGCGCGCAGGGGGACGGGGGGGACGGGGCATGGCAACGACAACATCTAACGGTCAGGGCCGACCATGCTAGTGGCCCCACCGTTAAATGACCACCGCCCTGTCAGCGGAACGGCGGCTCGTCGAAGCTGCGCAGTTTGCGCGAGTGCAGGGAGTTGAGTTCGGTGCGCAGCAGGTCGACCGCTTCGATGCCGATCTTCAAATGCTGGCTCACCGCACGCTCGTAGAACGCATTCGCCGAGCCGGGCAGCTTGATTTCGCTGTGCAGAGGTTTGTCCGAGACGCACAGCAGCGTGCCGTAGGGCACCCGCAGGCGATAACCCTGGGCGGCGATGGTGCCGCTTTCCATGTCCACCGCCACGGCACGGGAGAGGTTAATCAGTGGCCGTTCCTGGGCCCAGCGCAGTTCCCAGTTGCGGTCGTCGTAGGTCAACACGGTGCCGGTGCGCAGGCGTTTTTTCAGCGCCTCGCCCTTCTCCCCGGTGACATTCGCCGCTGCCTGCTGCAATGCCATCTGCACTTCGGCCAGGGCCGGGATCGGGATGTTCGGCGGCACCACGCGGTCGAGGATGCCGTCGCGGCGCATGTAGGCGTGGGCCAGTACGTAGTCGCCGATGGTCTGGGATTGGCGCAGGCCGCCGCAGTGGCCGATCATCAGCCAGCAGTGCGGGCGCAACACGGCCAAGTGGTCGGTGATGTTCTTGGCGTTGGACGGGCCGACGCCGATGTTGACCAGCGTCACGCCGTGGCCGTCGCTGGCCTGCAAGTGATAGGCGGGCATCTGGTAGCGGTGCCAGACCACGCCCGCGGCGATGGCCGAGGCTTCGCCGTGGTCCATGGCTTTTTCGATAATCACGTTGCCCGGCAGCACCATGCGCACGAAACGCGGGTCGTTGCGCAGCCGTTCCAGGCCATGGACGATGAATTGGTCGACATAGCGGTGGTAGTTGGTCAGCAGGATCCACGGTTGTACATGGCGCCAGTCGCTACCGGTGTAATGCACCAGGCGCCGCAGGGAAAAGTCCACGCGCGCGGCGTCGAACAGGGCCAGGGGCAAGGGGTCGGTGTTTTCCCAGTCGTAGAGGCCGTCGGCGATGCCATCGGTGGCGGCCGACAGGTCGGTGCTGGGGAACACCCGCGCCAGCACGGCGGCAGTCACCCCGGAGCCGGCCAGTTCATCGCCCTGCTCGACCACGTAGGGGTAGGGAATGTTCTGCGCGCTGACACCCACTTCCACGGTCACGGTGAAGTCGTGCATCAGCGGTTCGAGTTGCTCCAGCAGGTACTTACGGAACGCCGCCGGGTGGGTCACGGTGACGCTGTAGGTGCCCGGCAGTTGCACCTTGGCGTAAGCGCGGGTGGTTTGTGGGACTTCGCCTTGGCAGAGGTAGGTCAGGCGCAGTTCCGGGTAGCGAAACAAGGCACGCTGCGCGGCGTCGGGTTCGATTCGGTCTTTGAGGTATTGCTTGAGGGCTTGATTCAATGCACGGGTGGCGCGCTCGTGCAGAGCAGCGAGGCGGTCCACGGCTTGCTCGGCGGTTTGAACGACAATAAAAGCTTCGGTCACGGTAAGCATCCTGTGTTCTGACGTGCAGGCCGTTATCTTGCCTGCATCGTCGTGTCACGGGAACACAGGATTTGCAGAACCTACCGCAGCAAGCGAGCGCGGTGGCGTAGCGGCCGCAAAAGATCGTCAGGCCCCACCACCGCCAGGGCTGCTGCGCACCCCAGCGCGGGCGAGCCTGCTGGCTACGCCAACGGCGGGGTGGCGCGCGCGACGATGGCTGCCACATCCACGCCCCGGGGCAAGGTGCCGTAGGCGCGCCCGCCACCCGCTAAGCGGCTGGCGATGAAACCGTCGCTGACGCTGGCATTGCCGGCCTCCAGCAGCAGTTTGGCTTGCAGGCCCAGGGCGATGTCTTCGGTCAGTTGGCGGGCGCGGTACTGGATGTCGTCGGTGTCGCGAAAGGCGTTTTTCAGCGCCTCGATATGGGCGGCCAGGCGTTTGTCGCCGTGGCCGTCACCCAGTTCGACGAACAGCGCATCGAGCACCCCCGGCTCTTTGGACAGGGCACGCAACACGTCCAGGCATTGCACGTTGCCCGAGCCTTCCCAAGTCGAATTCACCGGCGCTTCGCGGTAGAGGCGCGGCAGGATGCTGTCCTCCACATAGCCAGCACCGCCCATGCATTCGGCCGCTTCGTTAATCATGGCCGGGGCACGCTTGCAGATCCAATACTTGCCCACCGCCGTCACCAAGCGGGCGAACTTGGCTTCCTGGCTGTCGTCGAGGTGGTCCAGGGCGCGGCCCATGCGCAGGCTCAGGGCCAGGGCGGCTTCGCTTTCCAGGGCCAGGTCGGCGAGCACGTTCTGCATCAACGGTTGTTCGGCGAGCAGCCGCCCGCCCACTTGCCGGTGGGCACAATGATAACTCGCCTGGGTCAGGGCCTGGCGCATCAGGGCGCTGGAGCCAACCATGCAGTCGAAGCGGGTCATGGCGACCATTTCGATGATGGTCGGCACGCCGCGCCCTTCCTCGCCCACCATCCAGGCCAGGGCACCGCGGAACTCCACTTCGCTGGAGGCGTTGGAGCAGTTGCCGAGTTTGTTTTTCAGGCGCTGGATGTAGAACTGGTTGCGGCTGTCGTCCGGGCGGTGGCGCGGCAGCAGAAAGCAGGTCAGGCCCTTGTCGGTGTGCGCCAGGGTGAGGAAGGCGTCGCACATCGGCGCCGAACAGAACCACTTGTGGCCCACCAGTTCATAGGCCTGGCCCGGGCCCGTCGCGCCCACCGGGTAGGCTTTGGTGGTGTTGGCGCGCACATCGGTGCCGCCCTGTTTCTCGGTCATGGCCATGCCAATGGTCACGCCTGCCTTGTGGGCCATGCCGATGTTGCGCGGGTCGTACTCGGTGGCCAAAACCTTGGGCAGCCATTGCTCGGCGATGTCCGGTTGCAGCCGCAGGGCGGGCACGGAGGCGAAAGTCATGGTCAACGGGCAACCGCTGCCCGCCTCGGCCTGGCTGTGCAAGTAGGTCATGGCGGCGCGGGCAACATGGGCGCCGGGCTGCGGCGCGGCCCAGGGCAAGGAGGTCAGGCCATGCTCGATCGCGGTGCGCATCAGTTCGTGGTAAGCGGGATGGAATTCCACCAGGTCAACGCGATGGCCATAGCGGTCATGGCTGGCGAACACCGGTTTGTTCTGGTTGGCCAGGAACCCGGCGGCCATCAGTGGCCCACCGGCCAGTTCGCCGTAGTGGTCGATGCGCGATTGCGCCCAACCTGCGCCAAACCGCGCGGCCCATTCCTGTAACGGCAGGTCGATGCGGTAGAGGTTAGCGCCATCCAGGGACGGTGGCTGGTTGGTGACCTCGTGGGTTTCGGCGAACTGATGCAGGTTCATGGCGGGGCTCCTTGGGTGGCTCGAAGGGCCAGTTAAGCACCGCCCCGCGGCCGAACAAAGTGGCATACGCGCCTAAATATCGGCGCTTTCGCCCTCTACCCAACAGAGCACCCGGCGCAGCAGAATCGCCTGCAACGCCTCGAATTTCACCGGTTTGCTCACATACTCGATCGCACCGTCACACCGCTCACGCTCCGGCGCCTGGGTCGCCACCAGCAGCGGCAGGTCGGCGTAGCCCGCCAAGGCGTGCAACTGGCAGCACAGCGAGACGCCATCGGCGCGCAAGCGATGGCCATCGAGCAGCACCGCATCGATCCTTTCGCGCAACATCACGGCCCGTGCGTCCTCACAGCCCTCGGCGGTGCGTACCCGGTAGCCGAGCTTGAGCAACATGCCGCGCATTACCCGTTGGTTGCCGCTGTTGTCGTCCACCAGCAACACCGTGCACGCCTCGGGCATGCGCTGCGCCAACGGCCCCGCCGCACGGGCCGGCGGCGTGGCGGCGCAAGGCAAGGCTTCGACTTCCAGTTCCAGCTCGAAGCGGCTGCCACGCCCCGGTGTGGACTGGTGATGCAAGCGCCCGCCGAGGAGTTCGACCAACTGGCGGCAAATCGCCAGGCCCACGCCGAGGCCGCCGTAGCCGCGGGTCATCGACCCGTCGAGTTGGTAGAAACGCTGGTACAGCACCGCTTCGTCCCGCTCGGTGAAGCCGATGCCGCTGTCGGTCACCGTGCACGACAGGCGCAAGCGCTGCTCGCCAACGCGCTGGCCAGTGACCCGCAACTCCACGCCGCCGCTGTGGGTGAACTTGATGGCATTGTCGAGCAGGCATTCCAGGCATTGCGCCAGCTTGTCGCGATCACCGCGCAGGCGATCGGCCAGCACCGGGGTCACCTCAATGCGAAAGCCCAATGGCTTGCTCGCCGCATTTCCGGCGAACTGCGCCTGCAAGCCATCGAGCATGCGGCGCAGGCTGAAATCCTCGTGCTGCACGGTGAGCCGCCCAGCCTGCAACTGGGTCAGGGTGAGGATGCCGTTGACCAGGCGCATCATGTCCCGCGCCGAAGTGGCGGCGGTTTGCTGGTATTGGGCCAGCTCGGGGTCCAGTTCCAGGGTCTGCATCAGTTCCAGCGAGCCGATCACGCCATTCATCGGCGTGCGCAGTTCGTGGGTCAGCGTGGCGAGAAATTCGTCCTTGAGGCGGTTGCTGTGGGCCAGCTCCTGGTTGAGCATTTCGAGCGTGTGGCTGGCCTCGGCCAAGGTGCGCGCCTGCTGCTCGCGCATGCCGTTGATGCGGTCGGCCAGGGCCAGGGACAGCAGCGCCACCTCCACCGCCGAGCCGATCTGGCTGGCGTACATGGTCAGGAACACATTGGGCAGGTAGCCCAGCACCATCAGGGTATTGACCACCCCGCCGAGCAAAAACGCCGACCAGGCAATGATGAAGTAGCGCGCCACCCGCAGGCCGCGCCACCAGGCGAACACCCCGGCGGCGAAAATCGCCACAGTGAAGATCAGCGCCAGGGCAGTCGCCAGGCGCAGGGCCAGGGCGTAACTGGTCATCAGCGACAAACCAACGACCACGGCGCTGCCGGCAATCAGCGCCACTAATCCGCCATCAAGCCAGCGGCTGAGGCGAGCAGTTTGTAGGAAGCTGCGGGCGAACTGGCTGCCAAACAGCGCCGCCAAACCGATGAAAAACGGCGTTGCGGCGTTGGCCCACCAAGGGTTGTCGGGCCAGAAATATTCCACCGCCGCGCCGTTGACCGAGAGCTGGTAGAGGCCGAACGCGGCGATATAGAGGATGTAATACAGGTAGCTGGTGTCGCGCACCGCCAGGTAAATGAACAGGTTGTAGACCAACATGCCCAGCAGCACGCCGTAGATCACCCCCAGCACATACAGGCGCAAGGGCTGCGCTTCCAGGTACGCGGTGCTCGACCACAGGGTCAGCGGCGCCTGGATCGAGCCTTCGCTTTGCAGGCGCAAATACAGGGTGCGGGGCTGGCCGGCGGCGAGGTCCAGGTCGAAAAGATAGTTGTTCTGGCGGATCTGCCGTGTGCCGAAGGGCAAGGCGTCGCCGGTGCGCCCGGCCAATTGCAAGCGGCCCATGGCGTCGGCCAGGTACAAATCCAAGTGGTCGAGGGGCGGGTAGGCCAGTTCCAGCAGCCAATTACGCGGAGCGTTGGCCTGGGTCGGGCGGTACAGCAGGTCAACCTTGAGCCAGAACACCGAGCGCGAATAACCGGCATTGAGTGTGGCGCTGTCGTGGGGCTTGAATCGGTCGGCCAGGGCTGGCGAACTCACGTCTTCGATGCGGGCCTGGCCGCTGGCGTCCTCGAACACTTGCATCGCCCGGCCCAGGGGAAGGCTGCGGGTGAGTTCGTTGAATTCGATGGCGTCGGCCAGCAGGGGCCAGCTCAACAGCAGCATCAGCAAATAGCGCATTAAAGCCCCGGCATAGCTCGTCCGATTGTGTCAGGAAGCCCCCCATTCCTTTTGAGTAGACGCAAACCGGCATGGCCTGTTGTTGGTTTGGATCCACTCTAACATAGCCACTACTGGCCTTTGAACACCATTTAATAGCTCAAGCTAAAGGCTCTAGGACGGGCATTACAGCGATTTCGCCGGTTAATTTACCTCGACGCCGGATGATGGCATGCAGGCATACACGACAATTCTTACGGCGCTTTCGAAAAAAGCGTTTGGTGGTAAGCTCGCGCACCATGACTATCTACAGCTCTCGCCCCGTTGTCCTCTGTCTCTCCGGCCACGACCCCAGTGGTGGCGCCGGCCTGCAGGCAGATATCGAAGCCCTCATCGCCCAGGGTTGCCATGCCGCCACCGCGATCACCGCGCTGACCGTGCAAGACACCGTCAACGTCAGTGACTTTCGCGTGCTCGACCGCGAGTGGGTGCTGGCCCAGGCCAACGCCGTGCTCAACGACTCCACCGTCGCCGCCGTCAAACTGGGAATGCTCGGTTCCCTGGAGATGGTCGATACCGTGGTCGAGTTGCTCACGGCCCACCCGCACCTGCCGGTGATCTGCGACCCGGTGCTGCGCGCCGGGGGCGGCGGGCGCCTGGGCAAGGATGAAGTCGGCTATGCGCTGCGCGAACGCCTGCTGCCGCTAGCCATAATCGCCACGCCCAACCTGCCCGAAGCACGCATCCTCGCCGAACTGCCCGAGGGCAGCGCCGACGCATGCGCGGAAAAACTCCTGCCGTTCATCCAACACCTGCTGATTACCGGCGGCCATGGCGACGAGCAGCAAGTCCACAACCGCCTCTACAGCCGCGACGGCACGCGCCACACCTTTACCTGCCAGCGCTTGCCGGGCAGTTATCACGGCTCCGGTTGCACCCTGGCCAGCGCCCTCGCCGGGCGCCTGGCCCAGGGCGAAGCCTTGGTCAGCGCTGTGCAGTCGGCGCTCAACTACACCTGGCGCACCCTGCGCGATGCCGAACAGTTGGGCCAAGGCCAGTTCGTGCCGCGGCGCCTGCCCCTGGATTTTTGTTCGTAACGCCATGAGGCTCGCCCGATGAAACTACGTGGCCTGTATGCCATCACCGATAGCCAACTGCTGGCCGGCAAGTTCCTCAATTATGTGGAGGCAGCGCTCGAAGGTGGCGTCACGCTGCTGCAGTACCGCGATAAAAGCAGCGACGAGGCCCGTCGCCTGCGCGAAGCCGAAGCCTTGCGTGGCTTGTGTGAACGCTACAAGACCCAACTGATAATCAACGACGACGCCGAACTGGCCGCACGGCTGGGCGTGGGTGTGCACCTGGGCCAGACCGACGGCCCGCTGACCCCGGCCCGGGCCCTGCTCGGGCGCGGGGCGATCATCGGTTCCACCTGCCATGCCCAACTGGCGTTGGCCGAACAAGCCGCCAGCGAGGGCGCCAGCTATGTCGCCTTTGGCCGCTTCTTCAATTCCAGCACCAAACCCGGCGCGCCCACCGCGACCCTCGACGTGCTCGACCAGGCTCGCGCCAAGCTGCACTTGCCGATCTGCGTGATCGGCGGCATCACCCTGGACAACGCCGCGCCCCTGGTGGCCCACGGTGCCGACCTGCTGGCGGTGGTGCATGGCCTGTTTGGCGCCGACACCGCGCAGCACGTCACGCGTCGCGCCCGCGCCTTCAACGACCTCTTCAACTCTTGATCCCGAGACCCCGCTCATGTCCCGTTCCGAAACCCTGTTTGCCAATGCCCAGAAACACATCCCCGGTGGCGTGAACTCGCCCGTTCGTGCGTTCAAGAGCGTGGGCGGCACGCCGCTGTTCTTCAAGCACGCCGAAGGCGCCTACGTCACCGACGAGGACGACAAGCGCTACGTTGACTACGTCGGCTCCTGGGGGCCGATGATCCTCGGCCACAGCCACCCCGACGTGCTGGACGCGGTGCGCAAGCAGCTTGAGCACGGCTTGTCGTACGGCGCGCCGACAGAAATGGAAACGCGCATGGCGGACCTGGTGTGCTCCATCGTGCCGTCAATGGAAATGGTGCGCATGGTCAGCTCCGGCACCGAAGCGACCATGAGCGCGATCCGCCTGGCCCGCGGCTTCACCGGCCGCGACAGCATCATCAAGTTTGAAGGCTGCTACCACGGCCACTCCGACAGCCTGCTGGTCAAGGCCGGCTCCGGCCTGCTGACCCAAGGCGTGCCCAGCTCGGCAGGCGTGCCGGCGGCGTTCGCCAAACACACCCTGACCCTGCCGTTCAACGACATCGCGGCGGTGGCGCAGATGCTCAGCGAAGTGGGCCAGGAAGTTGCGTGCATCATCGTCGAGCCCGTGGCCGGCAACATGAACTGCGTACCGCCGGCGCCGGGTTTCCTCGAAGGCCTGCGCAGCCTGTGCGACCAGCACGGCGTGGTGCTGATTTTCGATGAAGTGATGACCGGTTTCCGCGTGGCCCTGGGCGGCGCCCAGGCTCACTACGGCGTCACCCCGGACCTGAGCACCTTCGGCAAGATCATCGGCGGCGGCATGCCGGTGGGCTGCTTCGGCGGCAAACGCGCGATCATGCAGCACATCGCACCGCTGGGCCCGGTCTACCAGGCCGGTACTTTGTCGGGCAACCCGCTGGCCATGGCCGCCGGCCTGACCACCCTGGGCCTTATCAGCCGCCCGGGCTTCCACGCCGAACTGACCGACTACACCACCCGCTTGCTCGACGGCCTGCAACAGCGCGCCGACGCGGCGGGCATCCCGTTCGTCACCACCCAGGCCGGCGGCATGTTCGGCTTGTACTTCAGTGGTGCGGACGACATCGTGACCTTCGATGACGTGATGGCCAGCGACGCCGACCTGTTCAAGCGCTTCTTCCACCTGATGCTCGACGGCGGCGTCTACCTGGCGCCGAGCGCCTTCGAGGCAGGTTTCACCTCCATCGCCCACGGCGACACCGAGCTGAAACTGACCCTCGATGCCGCCGAACGCGCCTTCGCTGCACTGAAGTGACCGCTCGCACCTGGCGCATTGCGCCAGGTGCGAGCCTACTCTTACGGTTCTTTTATTCCCTCTTCTGCACGAAAAATCCCACAAACAGAGGGATATCCGGTCATGCAGCAGAAAAACGAGTAAAGACTTTGTAAGGTTGGCCCTGCTTATTTCATAATGCGCGCTTATTGGGCCCCCACTCAGGCCCGCGCGCCCTTCAGAGGTAAGTCGATTCCCATGAACCGCACCGGCCGCACCCTTGCATTGGGCTGCCTGTTGCTCCTTCAGCCCCTGCTCGCGCACGCACAAGCAGGCGGCAACTCGTTGTTGATCCCGGCGATAGGTCGTTGCACCCTCAATACCCAGCCCCAGGACCTTGCCGAGGCGCTCACCGCCTGCCAGCAAGCCTCCGACGCCGGGGATGCGCAGGCACAATACGAGTTGGGCGAATTCTATTACGACGGCAAAAACACGCCGCGCGACCTCAACCTGGCCCTGAGCTACTTCGAGAAGGCCTCCCTGCAAGGCCACGCCCAGGCGCAATTCAAACTAGGCAGCATGTTCTTCCACGGCGAAGGCGTCCCGGCCAACAACGTCCAGGCGTACATCGTGCTGAAAATGGCCGCCGTCAACGGCGCCGAAGACGCGCTGGACACCGCTGACGAAGTCGCCGAGCACATGCAGCGCGATGAACTGGAAGTCGCCACCCAAGTGCTGGGCCAGATCTTCCGCAAGTACCTGATGGAACTGCAAAGCGCCGACGGGCGTTCGCCTTTTTCGCCGTTGCCCTAAGTTCGTCCGCCCCTCTGTGACGCCCTACTTCTCCGGCATCGGCATCGGGAACGGCATGACATTGCCCATGCCCCGTGCTTCGCTGATTTTCGGCGTGCCCAGGCGTTCGACTTCATCGATGCGCACGATCGAGTGCATGGGCACGAAGCTGCGCACCACGCCTTCAAATTGGGCCTTGAGTTTCTCTTCGCCGGGGTCGACCACCAATTGCGTGCGCTCGCCGAAGACGAATTCTTCCACTTCCAGGAAACCCCACAGATCGCTTTGATAGATCTGTTTGGCGTACATCTCGAACACCTGGCCCTGGTTGAGGAAAATCACCTTATAGATTGGAGCTTCGCGTTTGGTCATGGTGGGCGGGTAACACATCGGGGGATAAAAAGAGGGCGCGAACTATAGCATAGCCATCGGGCGCGCAACGCTAGGAAGCAACCGCGATGACCACTATAATGCGCGGTTCTTTGAATCACGTGATGACCCCTGTCCATGGCCAAGAAGCTTTACATCGAAACCCACGGTTGCCAGATGAACGAGTACGACAGCTCGCGCATGGTGGACCTGCTGGGCGAACATCAGGCCCTGGAAGTCACCGCCCGCGCCGAAGACGCGGACGTCATCCTGCTTAACACCTGCTCCATCCGCGAGCGCGCCCAGGACCGGGTTTATTCCCAACTCGGCCGCTGGCGTGAGCTGAAATTGGCCAACCCGGACATGGTGATCGCCGTCGGCGGTTGCGTGGCCAGCCAGGAAGGTGCCGCGATCCGCGACCGCGCTCCTTATGTCGATGTGGTGTTCGGCCCGCAGACCCTGCATCGCCTGCCAGAAATGATCGATGCCGCGCGCGTTACCAAGCTGCCGCAAGTGGACGTCTCGTTCCCGGAAATCGAAAAGTTCGACCACCTGCCCGAACCCCGCATCGACGGCCCCAGCGCGTACGTTTCGGTGATGGAAGGCTGCAGCAAGTACTGCACGTTCTGCGTAGTGCCCTACACCCGCGGCGAGGAAGTGAGCCGGCCGTTCGACGATGTGCTGGCCGAAATCATCCACCTGGCCGAGAACGGCGTGCGCGAAGTGACCCTGCTGGGGCAAAACGTCAACGGTTATCGCGGCCAAACCAACGATGGCCGCGTGGCCGACTTGGCCGAATTGATCCGCGTGGTGGCCGCGGTCGATGGCATCGAGCGCATCCGCTACACCACGTCCCATCCGCTGGAGTTTTCCGACAGTTTGATCCAGGCCCACGCCGAGGTTCCAGAACTGGTTAAGCACCTGCACTTGCCGGTGCAATCGGGTTCGGACCGCATCCTGTCGGCCATGAAGCGCAACCACACTGCGCTGGAGTACAAGTCCAAGTTGCGCAAGCTGCGGGCGGCGGTGCCGGGGATTTGCATCAGCTCGGACTTTATCGTCGGCTTCCCCGGCGAGACGGAAAAAGACTTCCAGCAAACCATGAAGCTGATCGAGGACGTGGGTTTCGACTTTTCCTACTCGTTCGTCTACAGCCAGCGCCCCGGCACGCCAGCAGCCGACCTGGCCGACGACACCCCCGAGGAGCTGAAAAAGGAACGCCTGAACGCCTTGCAGCATCGCCTCAACCAGCAGGGTTTTGAGATCAGCCGACAAATGGTCGGCTCGACCCAGCGCATCTTGGTCACCGATTACTCGAAGAAGGACCCGGGCGAGCTGCAGGGGCGCACGGAGAACAACCGTATCGTCAACTTCCGCTGCGATGATCCGACTTTGATCGGGCAGTTCGCCGATGTGCACATCGACGCCGCCCAACCGCACTCGCTGCGCGGCTCGCTGTTGCCCTGAGAGAGGGCTCAGCGTGTGTGAGGCCGCTGTGGGAACGAGCCTGCCCGCGATAGCGATCTATGGGCCAATGAGCGTGGCGGGCCCGGCGCCGTCGCGAGCAGGCTCGCTCCCACAGGGGCAAGAACCAGACGGGCCTGCTTAAGTGCTTTCGTACCCGGCGTGCTGGCGTTATCCTTCATTTCACCTTAATTGCCCCAGGGCGGCTAAAAACGACCTTGAACGCACCTATCGAACCACATCGTTTCATTCTCGAGCCCTTCGAGGCTCGCCGCTTCGCCAACCTGTGCGGGCAATTCGACGAGCATCTGCGCTTGATCGAACAACGCCTGGCGATTGAGATCCGCAACCGCGGCAATCAATTCGAGCTCATTGGCGAACTCAAGCACACCACCTGCGCGGAAACCCTGCTGCGCCGCCTGTACCGGGAAACCCAGGGTACGGAGCTGTCGCCAGACATGGTGCACCTGTTCCTGCAGGAGTCGGCTGTCGAGGAAATGGACAACCACTCCCCTGCCGATGCCGCCATCGCCCTGCGCACCAAAAAAGGCATGATTCGCCCTCGCGGCCTGAATCAGCAGCGCTACGTGAAGGAAATCCTGGGCAACGACATCAACTTCGGCATCGGCCCGGCCGGTACTGGCAAAACCTACCTGGCGGTCGCCTGCGCCGTGGATGCCCTGGAGCGCGAACAAGTGCGCCGCATCCTGCTGGTGCGCCCGGCGGTCGAGGCCGGCGAGAAGCTGGGCTTTTTGCCCGGCGACCTGGCCCAGAAGATCGACCCGTACCTGCGCCCGCTGTATGACGCGCTGTACGAGATGCTCGGCTTCGAGTACGTGGCCAAGCTGATCGAGCGCCAGGTCATCGAGATCGCACCGCTGGCCTACATGCGCGGCCGCACGCTGAACAACAGTTTCATCATCCTCGACGAAAGCCAGAACACCACCGTCGAGCAAATGAAGATGTTCCTGACCCGCATTGGCTTTGGCTCCACCGCCGTGATTACCGGCGACATCACCCAGGTCGACCTGCCCAAGGGTACCAAGTCCGGGCTGGGCCAGGTGATCGAGGTGCTCAAGGATGTGCCAGGCATCAGCTTCACCCACTTCATGCCCAAGGACGTGGTCCGCCACCCCTTGGTGCAACGCATCGTCGAAGCCTACGAGCGCTTCGAGCATAAAGACGACATGCCCGCCGCCAAGGACAGCCGTCACGATGCTTGAGCTCGATCTGCAATTGGCCACCGAGGCCACCGCGCCCGACGAAAGCCAGTTCCGCCAATGGTGTGAGCTGGCTTTACGCCAGCGCAGCGCCGATTCGGAACTGACCATCCGCCTGGTGGACGAACCTGAGGGCCGCGAGCTGAACCACACCTGGCGGCATAAGGACTACGCCACCAACGTGCTGTCCTTTCCCGCTGACGTGCCGGACGAACTGCTGGATATCCCGCTGCTGGGCGACCTGGTGATCTGCGTACCCGTGGTCGAGCGTGAAGCGGCCGAGCAAGGCAAGGCGCTGGACGCCCATTGGGCGCACCTGGTGATTCACGGCTGCTTGCATCTACTGGGTTACGACCATATAGATGACGACGAAGCCGAAGAAATGGAAGCGCTGGAACGAACGTTGCTTGCCGAGCTGGGTCATCCCGACCCCTATGCAGACGACGAACCTGACAACCTCTTAACTGAAACAACAAAGGACTTAGAGTAATCGCTATGAGCGAAGACCGATCGAGCAACGGGCAAAAGTCATGGCTGGGGAAACTGACCCAGGCTTTTGCCCATGAGCCGAAAAACCGCCAGGAGCTGCTGGAGCTGCTGCGCGAAGCGCACCAAAACAAACTGTTGGACAGCGAAGCGCTGGCCATCGTCGAAGGCGCCATCCAGGTAGCCGATCTGCAAGTGCGCGACATCATGGTGCCGCGCTCGCAAATGGTCAGCATCAAGGCGACCCAGACACCCCGCGAGTTCCTCCCGGCAGTCATCGACTCGGCGCATTCGCGCTACCCGGTCATCGGCGAAAGCCACGACGACGTCATGGGCGTGTTGCTGGCCAAAGACCTGCTGCCGCTGATCCTCAAGGAGAACGGCGACAGCTGCAACGTCAAGGACCTGCTGCGCCCGGCGACCTTCGTCCCCGAGTCCAAGCGCCTGAATGTGCTGCTGCGCGAGTTCCGCGCCAACCATAACCACATGGCCATCGTCATCGACGAATACGGCGGCGTGGCAGGCCTGGTGACCATCGAAGACGTGCTGGAACAGATCGTCGGCGACATCGAAGACGAGCACGACGTCGAGGAAGACAGCTATATCAAACCGCTGCCCAGCGGCGATTTCCTGATAAAGGCCCTGACGCCGATCGAGAACTTCAACGAGTTTTTCGACAGCGAGTTCTCCGACGACGAGTTCGACACCGTCGGCGGCCTGGTGATGAGCGCTTTCGGCCACCTGCCAAAACGCAATGAAATCACCGAAATCGGCGCCTACCGCTTCCGCATCCTCAATGCCGACAGCCGCCGGATTCACTTGATCCGCCTCACTCCCATTGCTCGCTAAGGATTGATATGCGCCGTCTGACCCGCCCCGGCTGGCCCGGTAACCTGCTGGCCGTGGCGGCCGGCGCACTCACCACCCTGGCATTGGCTCCCTTCGATATCTGGCCGCTGGCACTGCTGGCGGCCGGGTTCTTCTACGCTGGCCTGCGCCATCTGAACCCGCGCCAGGCCTTGGGCCGTGGCTGGTGCTTCGGTTTCGGCCTGTTCGGCGCGGGCACCAGTTGGATCTACTACAGCATCCACCACTTCGGTGGCGCTTCGGTACTGCTGGCCGGGTTGCTGATGCTGGCCTTCACTGCGGCGATTGCCTGGTTCTTCGCCCTACCCGCGTGGCTCTGGGCACGCTGGTTGCGCCGCAACGAAGCGCCGCTGGCCGACGCCCTGGCCTTCGCCGCGTTGTGGGTGGCCCAGGAAGCCTTTCGCGGCTGGTTCCTGACCGGTTTCCCGTGGCTCTATTCGGGCTACAGCCAACTCGATGCGCCGCTGGCCGGGCTCGCGCCGCTGGGGGGGATCTGGTTGATTTCCTTCAGCCTGGCCCTGACCGCCGCGCTGCTGTACAACCTGCCGCGCCTGATAAAAGGCCGGCGCCCGGGTTTCATCGCCGCCGGCCTGCTGCTGTTGGCCGCGCCCTGGGTGATCGGGATCGCGCTCAAGGGCCATGCCTGGACCAGCCCTTCGGGCGAGCCGCTGAGCGTGGCGGCGATCCAAGGCAACATCGAACAAAGCATGAAGTGGGACCCAGCGCAGTTGAACGCGCAACTGGCGCTGTACCGAGACATGAGCTTCAGCACCAAACGCGTTGACCTGCTGATCTGGCCGGAAACCGCGATACCGGTGCTCAAGGAGTCGGCCGAAGGTTTCCTGAGCATGCTCGGCACCTTCGCCGCCGACCGTAACTCGGCGCTGATTACCGGGGTGCCGATCCGCCAGCAAGTACGCCATGAAAAACGCTACTTCAACGGTATCACCGTGGTTGGCCAGGGCGACGGCACGTATCTGAAGCAAAAACTGGTGCCTTTCGGCGAGTACGTGCCGCTGCAAGACCTGCTGCGCGGGCTGATCGCCTTCTTCGACCTGCCAATGTCCGACTTCGCCCGTGGCCCGGCCGACCAGTCAATGTTGCAGGCCAAGGGCTATCAAATTGCGCCGTTCATCTGCTACGAAGTGGTCTACCCGGAATTCGCCGCCGGCCTTTCGGCCCGCAGCGACCTGCTGCTGACCATCAGCAACGACACCTGGTTCGGCACCTCCATCGGGCCCTTGCAGCACTTGCAGATGGCGCAGATGCGCGCCCTGGAAGCGGGACGTTGGATGATCCGCGCCACCAACAACGGCGTGACCGGCCTGATCGACCCGTTTGGCAAGATCACCGCGCAGATCCCGCAATTCGAGCGCGGCATTCTGTATGGCGAAGTGGTGCCGATGCACAACCTCACGCCGTACCTGCAATGGCGCTCGTGGCCGCTGATTATTGCGTGCCTGCTGCTGTTTGGCTGGGCGCTGCTGGCCAGCCGGATGGCCAAGACCGTTTGACCCCTTGCCAGCGATCGCGCGCCTGATGGCGCCATCGCTGGCAAGCTAGGCCTCTACGCGGCCTAACGATAGAACAGGCGATAACCCACCAGCCCCGCCGCCTCATTGAGCAACTGCCCGGACTGCCAGATCGACTTGAACTCCGGCATCCAACCGCCCAGCGGCCGCGCGTTGTCCACTCCGAGAAACCCCACCGGCGCCGGTACTACGCCAAACCCCGCGCGCTCGAAACTCCACACGCTGCGCTGCATGTGCCAGGCCTGGGTCACGACCACCACCCGCGTGACGCCCTCGGGCAGCAATACCTGGGCGCTGAACTGGGCGTTTTCCCAGGTCGTGCGGCTACGCCCTTCCTGCCAGCGCACCGCCACGCCAAAGTCATCGCGCAGGGAATCGGCCATCAACGCCGCCTCAGTGGGCGGCGTGCCATAGTGCAGGCCGCCACTGGTCAGGACCGGCAACCCCGAGGCCTTGGCCAGGCGCGCCGCGTACCGCTCACGCTCCAGGCCCACCCCGGTGGGCTGGTCCGCGCCCCAGGCCGGGTCGCCGCGCTCCCGGCCTGAACCCAACACCACAATCGCATCGGCACGCTCGGCCAGGGTCGCCCACTCGCTGCGCTCCAGCGCAGGCTCGGTTTCCAGGGCGCGGGCGCTCCACTCCACCACCACCGGCAGGCTCATTAGCCCGAAACCACCAAGCCCCAGCGCAAAACACAGGCCCGCCAAGCGCGGGCGGCTGCGGCGCAACCACCAGGCCAGCGCCAGCAACAACAAAAGAATGCCGGGAGGTAACAGCAACTGTTTGACGAAATAACGAAAAGGCATCGGGCATCTCCAAAAAATGCCCGAAGCCTAAGGGGGTTGAAGCAAAGCAACAACAGAGGATATCGGCCGTTCTATGGAAAGGCCCTTGGCGGTGACGTCATGCCAGTGCCCTTGCGGGCTGCGTACACTTACTTGAATTGCAGGGACCGGACCTTTACCGCGCCCCCGCTATTAGGCGCCTTGTCTCTCAACCAGATGATCTTGGCCGAATGCGGCGCCTGTGGCGGTGTAACCTGATTGTTGCCCGCACCCTGCGGCGCCTCCTGCCCGCTGCGGTCCAGATAAGCCTGAATCAACTCGAACTCGGCAGCGCTCAAACCACGCAGTTCCAATTCGGCGGGACGCTCGTCGCGTAACCGGCCCGCCGTCTTTGCCGCATCCAGGGCCAGACCCAAACGGTCAATCAGCCGCTCATAGAACTCCGGTTTAATGACTTTTCGCTGCGACTCAACCATCCGTTCACCTCACTAGAAGGATATGACTCACTCCCCAGTTAGAAGCGTAGTCCCGCGCGGCAAACGGGCCGGTCCCCGCGACCAACGGCCCGCCGGGCCGCGCGGGGTGCAATCAGGGTTTCCCTCGGCGGAGTACGGTCATGTATGCTACGGCGCTTCCTGTAATTCCACTTCCAGCTCGCCTGGGCACCGAAAACGCCACAATCTGGCGGCATTTGCGCCCAGCGTCGCATTGAAGAGGATTAGGCCACCCCTATTCAGTTCAAAAGTAGCCATGCACGAACACTATCAGCCCCGTGAAATAGAAAACGCCGCCCAATCCTTCTGGGACGAACAGAAGTCCTTCGAGGTCAGTGAACAGCCAGGCAAGGAGACTTACTACTGCCTATCGATGTTCCCTTACCCCAGCGGCAAGCTACACATGGGGCATGTGCGTAACTACACCATCGGCGACGTGATCTCCCGCTACCAGCGCATGCAAGGCAAGAACGTCCTGCAACCCATGGGTTGGGACGCCTTCGGCATGCCGGCGGAAAACGCCGCGATGAAAAACAACGTAGCGCCCGCCAAGTGGACCTACGAAAACATCGCCTACATGAAATCCCAGCTGCGCAGCCTGGGCCTGGCGGTGGATTGGTCGCGCGAAGTGACCACCTGCAAGCCTGATTACTACCGCTGGGAACAATGGCTGTTCACTCGCCTGTTCGAAAAGGGTGTGATCTACCGCAAGAACGGCACCGTGAACTGGGACCCGATCGACCAGACCGTGCTGGCCAACGAGCAGGTGATCGACGGCCGCGGCTGGCGTTCCGGCGCACTGATCGAAAAGCGCGAAATCCCGATGTACTACTTCAAGATCACCGCCTATGCGGATGAACTGCTGGAGAGCCTCGACGACTTGCCGGGCTGGCCCGAACAGGTCAAGACCATGCAACGCAACTGGATCGGCAAATCCCGTGGCATGGAAGTGCAGTTCCCCTACCACGTCGACTCCATCGGCGAAGCGGGCGTACTGAAAGTCTTCACTACCCGTCCGGACACCTTGATGGGCGCGACCTACGTCGCCGTGGCCGCCGAGCACCCGCTGGCCACCCTCGCCGCGCAGAACAACCCTGAGCTGCAAGCCTTCATCGCCGAATGCAAAGGCGGCAGCGTCGCCGAAGCCGACGTCGCCACCCAGGAAAAGAAAGGCCTGCCCACCGCCCTGTTCGTCGAACACCCACTGACCGGCGAAAAACTGCCGGTGTGGGTCGCCAACTATGTGCTGATGCACTACGGCGATGGCGCGGTGATGGCTGTGCCGGCCCATGACGAGCGGGATTTCGAGTTCGCCACCAAATACGCCTTGCCAATCAAGCCCGTGGTGCGCACCAGCGCCGGCGACGAGAGCCCGGCGCAGTGGCAGGACGCCTACGGCGAACACGGCACGCTGATTAACTCCGGCGAATTCGATGGCTTGGACTTCCCCGGCGCCTTCGACGCCATCGAAGTGGCGCTCATCAAGAAAAACCTCGGCGCCTCGCGCACTCAGTTCCGCCTGCGCGACTGGGGCATCAGCCGCCAGCGCTACTGGGGCTGCCCGATCCCGATCATCCACTGCGATAGCTGCGGTGACGTGCCCGTACCGCAAGACCAACTGCCCGTCGTCCTGCCCGAAGACGTCGTACCCGACGGCGCCGGTTCGCCCCTGGCACGCATGCCCGAGTTCTACGAGTGCGCCTGCCCCAAATGCGGCGCGCCGGCCAAGCGTGAAACCGACACCATGGACACCTTCGTCGAGTCCTCGTGGTACTACGCCCGCTATGCCTCGCCTCACTACGAGGGCGGCCTGGTGGAAAAATCCGCGGCCGACCATTGGTTGCCGGTGGATCAGTACATCGGCGGCATCGAACACGCGATCCTGCACCTGCTCTACGCGCGCTTCTTCCACAAACTGATGCGCGACGAAGGCCTGGTCAGTTCCAACGAACCGTTCAAGAACCTGCTGACCCAGGGCATGGTGGTCGCCGAGACCTACTATCGCCGCGAGGCCAACGGCAGCTACACCTGGTTCAACCCGGCAGACGTCGAGCTTGAGCGCGACAGTAAGGCCAAGGTCATCAGCGCCAAGCTGATCGCCGATGGCCTGCCGGTGGAAATCGGCGGCACCGAGAAGATGGCCAAGTCCAAGAACAACGGCGTCGATCCACAGTCGATGATCGACCAGTTCGGGGCCGATACCTGCCGCCTGTTCATGATGTTCGCCTCGCCGCCCGACATGAGCGCCGAATGGTCCGACTCAGGCGTCGAAGGCTCGCACCGCTTCCTCAAGCGCGTCTGGCGCCTGGCCCACGCCCATATCAGCCAGGGCTTGCCCGGCAAACTGGACGTGGCCAGCCTGAGCGACGAGCAAAAAGCCATCCGCCGCAGCACCCACCTGGCCATCAAGCAAGCCAGCCAGGACGTGGGCCAGCACCACAAGTTCAACACCGCTATCGCCCAGGTGATGACGCTGATGAACGTGCTGGAAAAAGCACCGCAAACCACCGCACAAGACCGCGCGCTGGTACAGGAAGGCCTGGAAACGGTCACCCTGCTGCTGGCGCCTATTACCCCGCACATCAGCCATGAACTGTGGAACCAGTTGGGCCACAGCGGCGCAGTAATCGACGCCACATGGCCGGTGGCCGATGACAGCGCCCTGGTACAGGACACGCTGCAACTGGTGATTCAGGTCAACGGCAAGCTGCGCGGCCAGATCGACATGCCCGCCAGCGCCAGCCGCGAAGAAGTGGAAGCCGCCGCCCGTGCCAACGAGAACGTGCTGCGCTTCACCGAAGGCCTGACGATCCGCAAAGTGATCGTCGTGCCCGGCAAACTGGTCAACATCGTCGCTAGCTAAATTGGATCAGGTGCCGGGCAACACGCCCGGCACCGCACAGAACCTTACGGGCCGCACGGCGGCCCACCTGGTTTCAAGGGGAGCATCAAGATGATTAAACGCAATTTGCTGGTTATAGGCCTGGCCGTGTTGCTAAGCGCCTGCGGGTTCCAGTTGCGCGGCACCGGCACCAGCGAACTGGCCATCAAGGAACTGGACGTCACGGCCCGCAACGCCTATGGCGACACCGTGGTGCAATTGCGCCAGGTTCTGCAAAGCAGCGGCGTCAAGGTCTTTGCCGGCGCGCCGTACAAACTGGTGCTGGCCAACGAGCAGGAATCCCAGCGCACCCTCAGCTACGCCGGTGCCGGCCGCTCGGGTGAATACGAGCTGACGACTGTGCTCAACTACGAAATCCTCGGCCAGGGCAATCTGTCGCTGCTCAGCGACAAGCTGCAAGTGCAGCAAGTATTCCTGCACGACGGCAACAACCTGGTGGGTTCCGACCAGGAAGCCGACCAGACCCGCAAGGAAATGCGCCGCGACCTCGTCCAGCGCATGGTGCTGCGCCTGCAACAGTTGAGCCCGGCGCAACTGGACCAATTGCAGCAAACCGCCACGGCCCGCGCCAAGGCCGAAGCCGATGCACTGGAAGCCGCGCAAAAGGCTGAAGCCGAAACGCCGCGCCAGTCGCCGCTGCAACTGAACCAATAAGTCTTGCGGGGCGCCTCGGTGCCCCGCTTGCCCTCGCCGATGAAACTCGCCCCCGCCCAACTCGCCAAGCACCTGCAAGGCGCCCTCGCGCCCGTCTATATCATCAGCGGCGACGACCCGCTGTTGTGCCAGGAAGCCGCCGACGCCATCCGCGCCACGGCCCGCCAGCAGGGTTTCGATGAACGCCAGGTGTTCAGCGCCGATGCCAGTTTCGACTGGGGCACGCTGCTACAGGCCGGCGCCAGCATGTCGCTGTTCGCGCAAAAACGCGTGTTGGAACTGCGTTTGCCCTCGGGCAAGCCTGGGGACAAAGGCGCCGCCGCCTTCATCGAATACTGCGCCCGCCCGGCCGAAGACACCCTGCTGCTGATAAGCCTGCCAAAACTCGATGGCAGTGCGCAGAAGACCAAGTGGGGCAAGGCCCTGATCGAAGGCGCCCACACCCAGTTTGTGCAGATCTGGCCGGTGGACGCCAACCAGTTGCCGCAATGGATTCGCCAGCGCCTGTCCCAGGCCGGGCTTAGCGCCAGCCAGGATGCGGTGGAACTGATCGCCGCCCGGGTCGAAGGCAACCTCTTGGCCGCCGCCCAGGAAATCGAAAAACTCAAATTGATGGCCGAAAGTGGGCAGATCACCCTGGAAACGGTGCAGGCCGCCGTGGCCGACAGTGCGCGCTTCGATGTCTTTGGCCTGGTGGACGCCATTCTCAACGGCGAAGCCGCCCACGCCCTGCGCATGCTCGAAGGCCTGCGCGGCGAGGGCGTAGAGCCGCCGGTGATTCTCTGGGCCCTGGCCCGGGAACTGCGGGTGCTGGCTAACCTGGCGCTGCAATACAGCCAGGGCACGCCGCTGGACAAAGCCTTCAGCCAGGCCCGCCCGCCGATCTGGGACAAGCGTAAACCGCTGATGAGCAAAGCCCTGCAACGCCACAGCGCGCAACGCTGGGCGCAACTGCTGCAGGACGCCCAGCGCATTGACGCGCAAATCAAGGGCCAGGCCAGCGGCTCGCCGTGGATGAGCCTGAGCCGCCTGTCACTGTTGATGGCCGGGCAACGGCTGGCCTTGCCGGCGGAGTAAGCCTTACTGCAATTCTCTGTGGGAGCGCACTCTGACAGGGGTTGTGCCTAAGGCCGCCGCCCATCACCAGGGCTGGACACTTGCCCCACTTGGGCCGATGATTCGCAGCGCTGCATCCACCTACCTGCGAGAAGCCATCATGAGCAAAAAGCCTTCACGGCATCGGCCCAATAAAGCCAAATCCATCGTCGCCCAGCCACTGTTCCGCAGCCGTCAGGAACAACCGGCCAAGGGCAAAGGCAGCTACCGCCGCGAAGCCTTCCAGTCTAATAGCTGGGAGGCTTCTTACTTTCTGGCCGCTTAAAGGCAAGCACCCGTTCAACATGTTAAGGTCGGCACCTGATTCGTATTCTCTGGACCTGTGCATGCCCCTCTGTATTTCCCGTCGTTGGCACCTGCGCCAATTGATCGCTGCCTCCAGCCTCATTCTGTTAGTTGCCTGTGCGGAAAAACCGACCGCCGCCGACGCGCAACCGCTGCAAAGCATTCCCGCCGTGCCCGCGCCCGCCGTCATTCCGCCGGTGATGCCGAGCGGCGAAAACCTCGATATCCAGCCGACCCAGACCTTCGCCCAGTGGCAGGAAGCCTTCCGCAAGGACGCCCTGGCCGCCGGCATCCGCGCCGAACTGTTCGACCGCGCCTTCGCCAACGTAACCCCCGACATGAGCGTTATCCGCGCCGACCGCAGCCAGCCTGAGTTCTCGCGCCCGGTGTGGGAATACCTCAACGGCGCGCTCTCCCCCGTGCGCGTGCGCAAGGGTCAGTTGCTGCTGGAGCAATACGGGCCGATCCTGCAAAGCATCGAACAGCGTTACGGCGTGGATCGCCAGGCACTGGTTTCGGTGTGGGGTATGGAAAGCAACTTCGGCAGCTTCCAGGGCAGCCAATCAGTGATCCGCTCCCTGGCGACCCTGGCCTACGAAGGCCGCCGCCCGGCCTTCGCTCACGCGCAATTGATCGCTGCCCTGCAAATCCTTCAACAGGGCGATATCGAGCCGGAAAAAATGCTCGGTTCCTGGGCCGGCGCCATGGGCCAGACCCAGTTCATCCCCACCACCTACAACACCCACGCCGTGGATTTTGACGGTGACGGGCGCCGCGATATCTGGGGCAGCCCCACCGACGCTTTGGCGTCCACCGCCCACTACCTGCAAAGCTCCGGCTGGCAAAAAGGCCAGCCCTGGGGCTTTGAGGTGCAACTGGCCAATGGCTTCGACTACGTGCTGGCCGATGGCGCAATCCGCAAGACCGTCGCGGAATGGCGGCAACTGGGCGTGAGCCTGCCCAATGGCGCCAGCGTGCCTGCCGGGGCCGAGCAGTTGTCGGCCGCCCTGCTACTGCCGGCCGGCTATCGCGGCCCGGCGTTCCTGATCCTCGATAACTTCCGCGCCATCCTCAAGTACAACAACTCCTCGTCCTATGCATTGGCGGTGGGGCTGTTATCCGAGCGGTTTGGCGGTGGTGGGACGATCAATGGTGAGTGGCCCAAGGATGACCTGCCCCTGAGCCGCTCCGAGCGCATCGAGCTGCAAACCCTGCTCAGCGCCCAGCACTACGACGCGGGTACCGCTGACGGGATCATCGGCGCCAATACACGCAAGGCGATCCGCGCAGCTCAACAGTCGTTCGGCTGGCCGGCGGACGGCTACCCGACGCAGAAATTACTGCAGGGTTTGCGTAATCGCTGAGGCAAAAAACAGGAGTGCCACCTGAGCTAATGCCGGTCAGTTAAGCTGACTGGCATTTTTATTTCTGATCGGATATTTCAGGGATGTAAACCTGATGGCCCGGGGATAAACACACGCTTCCCGTCAGCAGCTCAACTCTACTTGCCAAGTCATGCACGTTCGAGGAAACCCAGTGTAGCCATACTGAATTCGCTTTCGAGGCCGCGTCAGGCTTCGGGGGCTCTTGATTTTGAGTGGGCTTCTTCATAGGCAGCGGCAGCAGTTCTGGCGAATGCTACATATTCGTCTTGTTGACGCTTATCCTCTTCATCGAAATCGGGGTACTCGCCTACAGTCAGAGGCTCTATTTGTTGGTAGGGGTCATTGGTCTGAATTTGGCACTCGGCTTCAACTTCAATCGGCCAGCGGGGTTCGCGGCAGGTGTTTAATGCAAGCCAACGGAAAAAACCCCACAACACGCTGAGTATAAAAACTGCTGCTGACTGATTTGCGCCCAGCGAACCCATCATGATTAACATACAATTTTTAAAAGTTGGCCGTGTCGAAAGTGATAGCCTCAAAGGTGGATAAGGCAAGGCCGCCGGCGACTCCTCCATATATAAGCGAAGCGCTTCCCAGTGCTGCAAAATTTCCACATGACTTTCACGGTACTGGCCGACGGCGAAGGTATAACGCACGATGCCGTCGTCATCCAGCACATGACCGCGCAGCTCATAAATATAATTCCCCACATCACGACCCCGCCCGACACACCAATGGACCTTATCCCAATCCAGGGTCATGACACCGTTCTTTTTATTGTGACGAAAGAGGTAGACCTTGCGATTTACTCGGTTGAAGCGAATAGGGTAATGGGTATAACAGAAAAAGTCCTTCCCCAGAAGAATCACATAGATTGCAATCACAAACAAAGAGAGCACTATCGTCGCGAACCATCCAAACATAATTCGCGCAAAATCAACCGCTATGCCAGGCGGCGGGTTATATATGATAGTCCCAAATACAAGCGCAAAGCATACGCACATAATAATTAGAGGCGCCCCCCACATAGCACCCCATCCGCGCTGAAAAAACCAGCGTTCAATACATTCAACAAACACACTGTTAATTTTAATCAATCCGCTATCCATTGGCGGTAGATGGATTGGCATTCTTACATCAAGCCTGCCTTCAAGCTCAGGCTCACTCAGCGGCCTATTTATTTTGTAGCGCGTTAACCATCCTTCAAACACTCGTGTATCTTTACTCACTGGGCACCTCCCACGTTAAGACCCAGCAGTTCATTCCACGCATTATCTTGTTCAGCCCAAGATACAAAGGGAGTAGATTTGTTGTTGCCAAACGGTGTTTTATCCAACCATTGTTCTATTTTGTTTTCGCGCAGCAGATCGATAATCCACTCCCCCAACAATGATAGTGCAGCAATAGTCAAGAAGAGGATAATACCCACGCCAGCAGTCATAGTTGTAACTACCAAAGCAACTGTGGTGGCCAGCCCTAAACTTCCGACAGCAAGCCGTAAAAAGGCAACTGGGTAGTCCCCTTTATTCGATGCCTCCCATGCACTTATAAAATCAACAAACGCCTTGAGAATACCTCCAACCACACTCAGCCCTTTCGCAATACCACCCAGCCCACCCCAAGACCTAACTGTTTTCTCCACCGTCGATCCAAACGGCCTAGCCAACCGACTCCCCACCTCCGGATACCGCTTCAACACCCGGTCCGCCATATCCACCCCGGCCCCCGTCAAACTAAAGGCCGCCGCCGCCAAGTTGACGCCCGATTTAACCGTCACGCCCTCTTTCTCCATCAACTCCATCGCCATGTAGCCGTTCCATCCATCCAATATTTCGCCCACGACGCTGACTCCCACCTCCATGTTCGCCAATCTTGGCAAGGTCAAATGACGGTCGGTGATGACCTTCCTTGGTTGGTCTTGAGTAAGTAATACCGTGCTTCCATCTTTAATTTTTGCTCGTTGGACGCCGAGGTCGAGAACTCTAGGATTGGGTTAGGGGAGTCATTCAGACTTCAGGGGCTTTTGATTTTGAGTGGGCTTCTTCATAGGCAGCGGCAGCAGCTCTGGCGAATGCTACATATTCGTCTTGTTGACGCTTATCCTCTTCATCGAAATCGGGGTACTCGCCTACAGTCAGAGGCTCTATTTGTTGGTAGGGGTCATTGGTCTGAATTTGGCACTCGGCTTCAACTTCAATCGGCCAGCGGGGTTCGCGGCAGGTGTTTAATGCAAGCCAACGGAAAAAACCCCACAACACGCTGAGTATAAAAACCGCTGCTGACTGATTTGCGCCCAGCGAACCCATCATGATTAACATACAATTTTTAAAAGTTGGGCGTGTCGAAAGTGATAGCCTCAAAGGTGGATAAGGCAAGGCCGCCGGCGACTCCTCCATATATAAGCGAAGCGCTTCCCAGTGCTCTAAGATCTCCGCATGAGTTTCACGGTACTGGCCGACGGCGAAGGTGTAACGCACGATACCGTCGTCATCCAGCACATGACCGCGCAGCTCATAAATATAATGCCCCACATCACGACCGCGACCGACACACCAATGGACCTTATCCCAATCCAGGGTCATGACACCGTTCTTTTTATTGTGTCGAAAGAGGTAGACCTTGCGATTTATTCGGTTGAAGCGAATGGGGTAATGGGTATAACAGAAAAAGTCTTTTGCCACCAAGAGTACATATGCTACAGCCGTAGCCAAAAAAAACATAACGGTTGCATACCATCCCGCAAGAATTCGCTCAAATGAAACAGCCCCATTGAGTGACGGCTTATATATGTCCAACCCAAACACCAGCGTGAAGCTTAAGCCTACACCTCCTATAGTTAGTCCCCACATCGCGCCCCATCCGCGCTGAAAAAACCAGCGCTCAATACATTCAACAAACACACTGTTAATTTTAATCAGCCCGCTATCCATTGGCGGTAGATGGATTGGCATTCTTACATCAAGCCTGCCTTCAAGCTCACTCTTACTCAGTGGTCTATTGATTTTATAACGGGTCAACCAACCATCGTATGCTCGCGTATCTTTACTCACAGGGCACCTCCCGCGTTCAGCCCCAGCAGTTCATTCCATGCGGTATCTTGCTCAACCCAAGATGCAAAGGGAGAAGATTCGTTATTGCCAAATGGCGTTTTATCTAACCACTGCTCTATTTTGTTTTCACGCAGTAGATTGATAATCCATTCCCCCAGCAATGACAGCGCTGCAATAGTCAGAAAGAGGGCAATACCTACACCGGCCGTCATAGTCGTAATTGCCAATGCAGCTGTAGCCGCCACTCCTAAACTAGCGGTAGTTGCACGCAATATAAAAATCGGGTAGTCGTTTTTATCCAGCGCTTCTTTAGCACTTATCCCATCCACCACAGCCGTGAGCAGACCTCCAATCACACTCAACCCCTTCGCAATCCCCCTCAACCCGCCCACGCGAATTAACCACTTGTTAAGTGTTTCCCCCAACGGCCTAGCCAACCGGCTCCCCACCTCCGGATACCGCTTCAACACCCGGTCCGCCATATCCACCCCGGCCCCCGTCAAACTAAAGGCCGCCGCCGTCAAGTTGATGCCCGATTTAACCGTCACGCCCTCTTTCTCCATCAACTCCATCGCCATGTAGCCGTTCCATCCATCCAATATTCCGCCCACGACGCTGACTCCCACCTCCATGTTCGCCAATCTTGGCAAAGTCAAATGACGGTCGGTGATGACCTTCCTTAGTTGGTCTTGGGTCAGTAATACCGTGCTGCCTTCCTTGATTTTGCCGCGGTGGTCGAGGCTTAAGGTTTTGCCCACGTCGGCGTCGTACATCAGGT